>NZ_JBHVEE010000007.1:0-146555 GCF_042802415.1 Streptomyces sp. NPDC057486
CGCTGGTAGCGCTCCCGCGCGGTCTGGTTTTCTGTTCTGACCGGGAGGGCCTGGTCAGTCCTTCTTGTAGGCCTCGCTGAGCTTGGAGACCCACTTGCCGCCGTCGACCTGGTAGGCGGTCATCATGGTGTTGGTGGTGTCGCCGAACTCGTCGAAGGAGACGGGGCCGGTGACGCCGTCGAAGCTGACCTTGCCGACGGCCTCGAGGACCTTGGCGCGGGCGTCGTCGGGGAGCTTGCCGTCGTTGGCGGCGGCGACGGCCTTGACGGCCTCGATGATGGCCCAGGTGGCGTCGTAGGTGCCGCCGCCGTAGGCCTCGTAGGCGTCCTTGTAGCCGGCCGCCTTGTAGTCCTCGATGAACTTCTTGGCGGAGTCGAGTTCCTCGACGGGCTTGCCGACGGAGGTGGCGATGTCGCCCTGGGCCTTCTTGTTGAGCTTGATGAAGTCGGCGCTGTACATGCCGTCGCCGCCCATGAGGGGGATCTGGACGCTGTCCTTGAGCTGCTGGCTCAGGGGAGCGCCGGCGGGGTACTCACCGCCGTAGTAGACGGCCTTGGCGCCGGACTTCTTGACCTTGGTGACGACGGCGTTGAAGTCGCGGTCGTCGGGGTTGACGTGGTCGGAACCGGCGATCTTGCCGCCGAGTTCGGTGAACGTCGTCTTGAAGGAGGCTGCGAGACCGGCGCCGTAGGGCTTCTGGTCGTCGATCAGGTAGACCTGCTTGATCTTCGCGTTGTTGAAGAGGTACTTCGCCGCGAAGGCGCCCTGGATCTGGTCCGTGGTGGCGGTGCGGAAGTAGGTCTTGTAGGGGCGCTTCTTGTCGCCGGTCTTCCAGTTGTCGCCCTGGGTCAGCTCGGTGCCCGTGTTGGCGGGGGAGATCTGGGTGAGGCCGGCGTCGTTGAGCGGCTTCTGCATCGACTGGGAGACGCCGGAGTTCAGGGGGCCGACAACGCCGAGGACCTTCTTGTTGTCGATGAACTTCTGGGCGTTCTGCCCTCCGACGGAGGGCTGGGCCTGGTCGTCGAGCGGCTGGAGCTCGAACTTGACTCCGGGGACGGTCTTGTTCTTGTTCGCGAGGCTGACGGCGAGGTCGGCGGAGTTCTTGATGCCGAGGCCGAGGGCGGAGAGGTCCCCGGTCAGGGGGGCGTCCAGGCCGATGACGACGGTCTGGTTGTCGCCGCCGCCGCTGCTGTTCTTGCTGTCGTCGCGCGACCCGCAGGCGGTGAGCGTCAGTGCTCCGGTGGTGAGCACTGTGGTGAGGATGAGCAAAGAACGGTGTCGCACGAAAAGTCCTTTCCCTGGCGCGGCCTCCTCTGCTTGAGGTGCCGTGTCGTTCGCCGGGCCGTACTGGGTTGGTACAGGGCCGTGCTGCAGACGCGCCCGGCGGCGCGGTGACTGGCCGTGACTCTAGGCGCAGGTGGCGGAGTCGGGGATGGGTCGGCAGAGGATGTGACTGTCTTGTTATGCCGTTGAGGAAGGCTTGAGGTGGCTGTGGCGACATGTACGGCTTTTTGCTGGACGGTGAAGTGACCGCATTCTGAGAACGCGCAGCTCTGCTAAGGGGCTTGAAGCGATCTTGGTGCTGTCGCGCGATCGGGGGCATGAGGGCGCGACGGGGCGCCCGGTGTCTGCGGGGCCGGGTGCTGTGTACGGCCCGGTGGCGCTCCGGTATTGCGCGCTTGTTACGCAGTGTTACATCGAGGGGTGTGTGGTCCACGCCCTGTGGTGTCGGGGGGCTCTGCGTGGCTGCCGAGTGGGTCACACAAGGGGTTGCGGGGTCAAGGGTGTTGGGTGTGGAGGTTGTTCAACGGTCTTGTGTGGACGGGTTGTTGTGGGTGGATATGACTCTGCCCGGCCGGATTTGCGGTCCGGTCGGGCAGAGGTGTGTTCCGGTGTCGGCGTGTCAGGCGGTGGCTGCCTCGGGGGCGTCGCGGAGCAGACAGGTGAGGCGGGCGGTGCAGACCCTCTTGTCCTGTTCGTCGGTGATGACGATCTCGTAGGTGGCGGTGGAGCGGCCGCGGTGTACGGGGGTGGCGGTGCCGGTGACGAGTCCGCTCCGTACCCCTCGGTGATGGGTGCAGTTCAGGTCGACGCCGACGGCGAGCTTGGTGGCGCCGCCGTGGAGCATGGTGCCGACGGAGCCGAGGGTTTCGGCGAGGACGGCGGAGGCGCCGCCGTGCAGGAGTCCGTAGGGCTGGGTGTTGCCTTCGACGGGCATGGTGCCGACGACGCGGTCCGCGGATGCTTCGACGATCCGGATGCCCATGCGTTCGCCGAGGTGCCCGGCGGAGAAGAGTGCGGGCAGGTCGACGCCCAGGGCGGCGTACTCGTCGATGATCTCCTGGGGGAACTTGGGTGCGGTGTGCTCGCCCATGGGGTCCGGCTCCGATCGTCTGCGGTGGTTCGTCGTTCTCTCGCTGTGTGCATCGTTCTTATCAGACGACTGAGCGAACGCTTAGTGGGTTGGGTGTGCGGATTCTCTCGGGACGTTCTGCTCCCGGACGTCCCGCTCCCGGACGTCCCGCCCCCGGACGTCCCGCTCCCGGACGTTCTACCCCTTGACGTTCTCGAAGCGGACGACGACGGACTTGCTCGCAGGGGTGTTGCTGGTGTCGGCGGTGGAGTCGAGGGGGACCAGCACATTGGTCTCGGGGTAGTAGGCGGCGGCGCAGCCCCGGGCGGTGGGGTAGAGGACGATGCGGAAGCCGGCGGCGCGGCGCTCGACGCCGTCCTTCCATTCGCTGACGAGGTCGGTGTGGGCGCCGTCGGTGAGGCCGAGGGTGCGGGCGTCGTCGGGGTTGACCATGACGATGCGGCGGCCGCCCTTGATGCCGCGGTAGCGGTCGTCGAGGCCGTAGATCGTGGTGTTGTACTGGTCGTGGGAGCGCAGGGTCTGCAACAGCAGTCTGCCTTCGGGGAGTTCGGGGTACTCGACGGGTGCCGCGGTGAAGTTGGCCCTGCCGGTGGCGGTGGGGAAGCGGCGGGAGTCGCGCGGGGCGTGCGGGAGGGTGAATCCGCCGGGTCGGGCGACGCGGGCGTTGAAGTTCTCGAAGCCGGGGACGACGCGGGAGATGCGGTCGCGGATCGTCGCGTAGTCCTTCTCGAACTCTTCCCAGGGGGTGGTGGATCCGGGGCCGAGGACGGCGCGGGCGAGGCGGGCGACGATGGCGGGTTCGGAGAGCAGGTGGGGGCTTGCGGGGGCGAGGTTGCCGCGGGAGGCGTGGACCATGCTCATGGAGTCCTCGACGGTGACGAACTGCTTGCCGCTTGCCTGGACGTCCTTGTCGGTGCGGCCGAGGGTGGGCAGGATCAGGGCTCGGGTGCCGGTGACGGCGTGCGAACGGTTGAGCTTGGTCGATACGTGGACGGTGAGGCGGGCGCGGCGCATGGCGGCCTCGGTCACGGTGGTGTCGGGGGTGGCCGCGACGAAGTTGCCGCCCATGGCGAAGAAGATCTTGGCGTCGCCGTCGCGGAGGGCCTGGATGGAGCGGACGACGTCGTAGCCGTGGTGGCGTGGTGAGGTGATGCCGAATTCCTTGTCGAGGGCGTCGAGGAATTCGGGGGCGGGGCGTTCGAAGATCCCCATGGTGCGGTCGCCCTGGACGTTGGAGTGGCCGCGGACGGGGCAGACGCCGGCGCCGGGCCGCCCGATGTTGCCGCGGAGCAGGAGGAAGTTGACGACTTCGCGGATGGTGGGGACGGAGTGTTTGTGCTGGGTGAGGCCCATGGCCCAGCAGACGATGGTGCGCTTCGAGGCGAGGATCATGCTGAGGGCCTGCTCGATGGTGGCGCGGTCGAGCCCGGTGGCGGTGAGGGTCTCGTCCCAGTCGGCGGCGCGGGCGGCGGCGGCGAATTCCTCGTATCCATGGGTGTGTTCGCGTACGAAGGCGTCGTCGACGGCACCTTCGGTCTCCAGGATCATCTTGTTGAGGAGCCGGAAGAGGGCCTGGTCGCCGCCGATGCGGATCTGCAGGAAGAGGTCGTTGAGGGCGGTGCCCCTGATCATTCCCTGGGGTGTCTGCGGGTTCTTGAACCGTTCCAGGCCGGCTTCGGGCAGCGGGTTCACCGAGATGATCCTGGCGCCTGCGGATTTGGCCTTCTCCAGGGCGGAGAGCATCCGGGGATGGTTGGTGCCGGGGTTCTGTCCGGCGACGATGATCAGGTCGGCCTGGTGGAGGTCCTCGAGGAAGACGCTGCCCTTGCCGATGCCGATGGTCTCCGTGAGGGCGGAGCCGGAGGACTCGTGGCACATGTTGGAGCAGTCCGGCAGGTTGTTGGTGCCGAATTCGCGGGCGAACAGCTGCAGCAGGAACGCGGCTTCGTTGCTGGTGCGGCCCGAGGTGTAGAAGAGCGCCTCGTCGGGGGAGTCGAGGGCGCGCAGTTCCCCGGCGATGATCTCGAAGGCGTGCTCCCAGGTCACTTCCTCGTAACGGTCGGCGCCTTCGGGCAGGTACATCGGCTGGGTGATGCGGCCCTGCTGGCCGAGCCAGTAGCCGCTGCGGGTGGCCAGGTCGGCCACGGGGTGGGCGGCGAAGAAGTCGGGGGTGACGCGGCGCAGGGTGGCTTCTTCGGCGACGGCCTTGGCACCGTTCTCGCAGAACTCGGCGGTGTGCCGTTTGTCGCCCTCGGGCCAGGCGCAGCCGGGGCAGTCGAAGCCGTCCTTCTGGTTGACCTTGAGGAGGGTCCGGGCGGCGCGGCGGACGCCCATCTGTTGTTGGGCGATGCGCAGGCTGTGGGCGACGGCGGGCAGTCCGGCGGCGGCGTGCTGGGCCGGTTCGACGTGCGGTGCGTCCTGGACCGGGTCACCGGTGGGCGGCTTGGTGGCCATGTCTGCTCCCCTTTGAGCCGGCGGCGAACCTGCGCGGTGCCGCTGCATGCGTTCCTGTGGTTGTTCCTGCCGTCGATCGTGTCACGCGGCGCCGGGCGTGTGCCGGGCGAGTGGTCTGCGGTCCGGATTGTCGGTGGTCCGTGGCAGGATCGGGGACGTGGCTGAGACGGCATCGAAGAAGACGGCAGACAACCGACCGCGCCTGCTCCTGATGGACGGGCACTCCCTGGCGTACCGGGCGTTCTTTGCGCTGCCTGCGGAGAATTTCACGACGGGAGCGGGGCAGCCGACGAACGCGGTGTACGGCTTCGCGTCGATGCTGGCGAACACGCTGCGCGACGAGGCGCCCACGCATTTCGCGGTGGCCTTCGATGTCTCGCGCAAGACGTGGCGGTCGCAGGAGTTCCCGGAGTACAAGGCGACCCGTTCGAAGACGCCGGACGAGTTCAAGGGGCAGGTCGAGCTGATCGGCGAGCTGCTGGACGCGATGCGTGCCGATCGTTTCGCTGTCGACGGTTTCGAGGCGGACGATGTGATCGCCACGCTGGCGACGCAGGCCGAGGCGGCCGGCTTCGAGGTGCTGATCGTCACCGGTGACCGGGATTCGTTCCAGCTGATCACGGACAACGTCACGGTGCTGTACCCGACGAAGGGTGTCTCGGAGCTGACGCGGTTCACTCCGGAGAAGGTCGAGGAGAAGTACGGGCTGACGCCGCAGCAGTACCCGGACTTCGCGGCGCTGCGTGGGGACCCGTCGGACAATCTGCCGGGAATTCCGGGCGTCGGGGAGAAGACGGCGGCGAAGTGGATCAACCAGTTCGGTTCGTTCGACGACCTCGTCGCGCGCGCCGACGAGGTCAAGGGGAAGGCCGGGCAGAATTTCCGGGACCATCTGGAGTCGGTGAAGCTGAACCGCCGGCTGACCGAGATGGTCCGCGACGTGGAGCTGCCGAAGACTCCGCAGGACCTGGAGCGTGCGCCGTACGACCGCTCGGCGGTCACGGGTGTGCTCGATGTTCTGGAGATCCGTAACCCGAGCCTGCGCGAGCGGCTGCTCGCCGTGGACCCGGGGGCCGCGGAGGCCGAGGCCCCGGCGCCGGCCGCGGGTATCGAGCTGGACGGTGCGGTGCTGGGTGCGGGCGAGCTCGCGCCGTGGCTGGCCGAGCACGGCGGG
The DNA here is from genome assembly GCF_042802415.1 of Streptomyces sp. NPDC057486. Classification (NCBI taxonomy): domain Bacteria; kingdom Bacillati; phylum Actinomycetota; class Actinomycetes; order Kitasatosporales; family Streptomycetaceae; genus Streptomyces; species Streptomyces sp. NPDC057486. Next base: position 6,003 of record NZ_JBHVEE010000007.1, read on the forward strand.
CAGCCGCTCGGTGTCGCCACGGTCGACACCTGGGCGCTGGGCACCGGCAGTGTGACGGAGGTCGCACTGGCCGCCGGTGGCGGGGCGGCGGCGTGGTTCGACCCGGCGCGGCTCGACGAGGCGGACGAGCGGGCGTTCGCCGCGTGGATCGCGGACGCCGGGCAGCCGAAGGTCATGCACAACGCGAAGAGTGCGATGCGGGTCTTCCCCGAGCACGGCTGGCAGGTCGACGGCGTCGCGATGGACACGGCGCTGGCCGCGTATCTGGTCAAGCCCGGCCGCCGTTCCTTCGCGCTGGACGCCCTGTCGGTGGAGTATCTGGGCCGGGAGCTGACCCCCGCGGCGGCGTCCGACGGGCAGCTGGCGTTCGGTGCGGACGACCAGGCGGAGGCCGAGGCGCTGATGGCGCAGGCCCGTGCGGTCCTGGATCTGGGCGAGGCGTTCACCGTGCGGCTGCAGGAGGTCGGCGCCGCCGAGCTGCTGCATGACATGGAGCTGCCGACGTCCGCGCTGCTGGCCCGCCTGGAGCGGTACGGCATCGCAGCGGACCGGGAGCATCTGGAAGGCATGGAGCAGCAGTTCGCCGGCGCGGTGCAGCAGGCGGTGAAGGAGGCGCACGCCGCGGTGGGCCGGGAGTTCAACCTCGGGTCGCCCAAGCAGCTTCAGGAGGTTCTCTTCGGTGAGCTGGGGCTGCCGAAGACGAAGAAGACGAAGACGGGTTACACGACGGACGCGGATGCGCTGGCGTGGCTGGCGGTGCAGACGGAGCACGAGCTGCCGATCATCATGCTGCGCCATCGCGAGCAGGCGAAGCTGCGGGTCACGGTCGAGGGTCTGGTCAAGACGATCGCGGCGGACGGTCGTATCCACACCACGTTCAACCAGACGGTCGCGGCGACCGGCCGGCTGTCGTCGACCGACCCCAATCTGCAGAACATTCCGGTCCGGACGGACGAGGGCCGGGCGATCCGCCGTGGTTTCGTCGTCGGCGACGGGTTCGAGACGCTGATGACGGCCGACTACAGCCAGATCGAACTGCGCGTGATGGCCCACCTGTCGGAGGACGCGGGGCTGATCGAGGCGTTCACGTCCGGTGAGGACCTGCACACGACGGTCGCTTCGCAGGTCTTCGGTGTCGACAAGTCCGCGGTGGACGCGGAGATGCGCCGCAAGATCAAGGCGATGAGTTACGGGCTCGCGTACGGCCTGTCCGCGTTCGGTCTGTCGCAGCAGCTGAACATCGAGGCGGGCGAGGCGCGCGGTCTGATGGACACGTACTTCGAGCGGTTCGGCGGGGTACGTGACTATCTGCACCGGGTGGTGGAGGAGGCGCGGTCCACCGGTTACACGGAGACGGTGTTCGGGCGCCGCCGCTACCTCCCGGACCTGAACAGCGACAACCGGCAGCGCCGTGAGATGGCCGAGCGGATGGCGCTGAACGCACCGATCCAGGGCACGGCGGCGGACATCGTCAAGGTCGCCATGCTCCAGGTCGACCGGGCGCTGACGAAGGCGCGGCTGAAGTCCCGGATGCTGCTCCAGGTCCATGACGAAATCGTGCTGGAGATCGCCAAGGGCGAGCGGCAGCAGGTGGAGGAGATCCTGCGCCACGAGATGTCGACGGCGGTGCAGTTGCGTGCCCCGCTGGATGTGTCGGTCGGCGTGGGTGCGGACTGGGAGTCCGCCGCGCACTGACGTGGGCGGGGCGGTCCCGGCGGTGGTACGGGGCTCAGTCGCCGGGCGGTCTCGACACCAGGCCCGTCCGGCGGCCGGGCCTCCCGGTCCCGGTCGGCGGCCGGTCCTGCTTCCGTTCCCGGAGCCGTATCCACGCCGCGTACAGCACCAGTCCGACGGCGAGCCCTGCTCCGGCGCCGAAGCAGGCGGTGGGGATGATGTCCAGTGGTGTGTCGATGTGCCCGAAGTACGCGTACCAGCGGGCGCACCGGTGGACGATGCCGAGCAGCACGCAGAGGCTCAGCAGGGCGCCCGCGTACCACCGGTCCCGGCGGTCGAGAACGGGTACGGACCGCGGGGCGGGCCGGGTCCCGGCCCGCCGCAGCCCCGACACGGTGAACCAGCCGAGGACGGTCAGAGCCAGGGCCGAACTGCCGTACTGCACCAGCTGGAACACCGGGAATCCGCCGGCGCTCTCACTGAGTACCGGTATCAGCCGGGTGCCCCACCGGTCGTGATGGGTGAACGCGTCCCACACCACATGGCTGCCGGCCCCGAGGACCGCCGACAGGACGAACCAGGCACCTTCCCGCGCGTCCCGGGGCCCCTGCCGCTCTCCCCGTACGAAGGTGTGCACGCGCCCCTGCCAGGGCTGCGGGAGCAGTGCCACCAATGGTTCGCGCAGCAGCAGCCACAGCGCCACGAGCGCCGCCGTGATGAGCACGTCCACCGTGAACACACCCCACACGGCATGGGTGACCTCCCCGAACTCCATCGCACCGGGGATCGCCGTGTCCGCGTAGTACGTCATGTCGGGGGCGAACGAACCGGCGACCAGCGCCGAGGCGAGGAGCGGCCCGCGCCCGGTGCCGTTCCGGCGGATCACCGGGAGGACGGCGGCGGCATGGCTCAGGGTGAACGGCATGGCGGCAAGTATGCGCGAGTGCGCCGGACGAGGATCCGGTGCTTGTCCGATGCACAGTCGACGCCCCCTGTACAACTTCCGGTCTGCAACGTGAAATACCGGTGAGAAGCGGTCAGGTCCCTGTGTTCGAGCGGCACAAGTTGCCGTAGGGTCGCCTGAGTCCTCGCGCTGGGGAGCGCGGGCAGCCGTCGACGGGGAGGGACCAGACGTATGGCAGCGCAATTCGGCCGCCGACTGCGCCGAGGGGCGACCACCACTGCGGTGGCCGCAGTTGCTGTGGCGGCGCTCGCCGCCTCGCAGGGCCCCGGCGCAGTACTCGCATCGGACGGCGGCGGCGCCGGTGGTGACCAGTCGGCCGCCGGTTCCACACCGTCCGACGACTCCCCGGCCACCGGCAATTCGCCGTACTACACCGACCTGCCTCCGCTGGTCAGCCCCAACAAGCCCGGTACGTCGACGAATCTGCCGATCACCGGCAGCGCGCAATCGGGCATACCGGCTTCGGTTCTGGGCGCGTACAAGAAGGCCGAGCGGTCCCTGGCGGACACCGACGCGGCCTGTCGGCTGCCGTGGCAGCTCCTCGCCGCGATCGGGAAGGTCGAGTCCGGCCAGGCCCGCGGCGGCCGGGTCGACGCGAACGGCACCACGTTCTCCCCGATTCTCGGCCCGGTCCTCAACGGTCAGGGCTTCGCCATGATCAAGGACACCGACAACGGGGCGTACGACGGGGATTCGACGCACGACCGTGCGGTGGGCCCGATGCAGTTCATCCCGTCGACGTGGGCGACGTGGGGTCAGGACGGCAACGGCGACGGCCGCAAGGACCCCAACAACATCTACGACGCGGCGCTCGCCGCCGGGCACTATCTCTGCGCCGGCTCGCGCGACCTGACGGTGGCGGCCGACCTCGACCGGGCGGTCCTCAGCTACAACCACTCGAACGAATACCTCCGTACGGTCCGTTCCTGGTTCGACTACTACAAGCGCGGCACGCACGAGGTCCCCGACGGCAGCGGCGCCGTCCCGCCGCCCCTCGACGGTGGTACGGATCCGAGCAGGAACCCCGTCACCTCGCCGTCGCCGACCCCGCCGGCGAGTCCGAAGCCGAAGCCGGACCCGAAGCCGGACCCGAAGCCTTCGAAGCCGGGCGGCGGTTCGACGAGCCCCAAGCCGACTCCCGAGCCGACACCGGCACAGACTCTCGGCGCCGTGGAGAACGCGGGCACCGGCAAGCTGACCGCCACCGCGGGCGACGCGTTCGCAGAGCGGATCAAGGTGCGGGCGAAGAACAAATCGGGCGGCCCGCTCGCCAAGGTGTCCATCACCTTCACCATCGCCGGTGACACCGACACCCGCTTCGAGGGCGGGAAGAGCGCGGTCACCCTGGCCACCGGCGCCGACGGCACGGTGACGGCTCCGGTGCTGCAGGCGGGCGAGAAGACGGGCCGGTTCACGGTCCGGGCCATCGCCACCGGACGTTCGCTGCCGGCTGTCGCGTACACCGCGACCGTGACGGCCCGGCAGGCCGACGCGATCGCCAGGACCGACGACAAGGCACTGACCGCCGCCCCCGGCGCCGAGTTCGCCGACACCGTCGCGGTCAAGGCCACGTACCGGGGTGCGGTCGCGTCCGGTGTCGCCGTCACCGCGACGATGATCACCGACGGGGACGCGCCGGTGGAGAACGACAAGGGCCCGTACTTCAAGGACGCGGACGGCAACACCGTCCGCACCCTGACGGACCTGAAGACCGGCGCCGACGGCACGCTGACGCTCCCGAAGATCTACGCCGACGACACCACGGGCACGTACAGGCTCCGCCTGACCACCGAGGGCGGCGCCACCGTCGTCATCGAGCTCGACGTCGAGGCGCCCGCCGCCTGACGACGGCCCCGGAGCCGTACCGCGCCCTCAAGCAGCCCCTGTGCCACCACCCGGCACAGGGGCTGCTTCAGGCGTGCCGTCGGAAGTCCCGCCTGCCCCGCGACGCCTGGCACGCACGCTCGCTGCGTTGCCGGGCGTCGCGAGCCGGCGCCCATTTTGTGAGCTCCTCCAAGTATGTCCAGTACGAGGACGACCCTCCGCCCTGCGATGCACGCACCCCGGCCCCGCTCCCTCACCCACCCCCGATTGCCGGTCGGTTCTGCGTGTTCTCATCTCGCGTCTCCATTGCTACGGTGCCCCAACCCTGACGCCCAGTCAGATCTGCGCTCTCCGGGAGGCCGAGCATGCGTGCCGTCATCGCCGCCGCCATCGGGCTGGCCGCGGCCCTCGCTCTCGTGTTCACGGTCACCGCGATCGGCGCACCACCCGGCGAGACCTCACCCAAACCCCTGCTGACCACCGTCCCCGGACCCAAGAAGTAGGAGGGAGGACGCCATGCGCCGCCGAGCCGGACTCGTACTCCTGGCCTTCGCCGTCTTCTTCGCCGCTCTGTCGCCACTGCTGCGCTGGTACGCCTTCCCGAGGCTGGCGAAGGTCCCGCCGAGCCAGTACCAGGAGGTGGTTCTGGAGGCGAAGCCCGCCACGCTCCTCGACTACAACGACGGCATGAAGGTCAAGCAGGTCCCCAAGGTCACCATCGTGCAGACCCTCAAGGGCAATGTGGAGGAGTCCGAGAAGATCGAGCGCAGCGCCGGCCGCGACGTCGTCGTCTGGGACGCCCTCAGCTACGTGGTCGACCCGAACGGTGCGATGGTCTCGCAGATCCCCGAGCGCTACATCTTCGACGCGCACAGCCAGGCCCCCGTCCATGCCACCGGCGAGAGTGTCGACGGCGACCCCGTCGAGCGCGAGGGCATCGAGTTCAAATGGCCGTTCCTCACCGAGAGGCGCGACTACGAGTACTTCGACGCCCAGACCCGTACCAGTTCGCCGATCCACTACAGGGGCACCCGGACGTTCCGCGGCATGGACGTGTACTACTTCGAGCAGACGATCCCGTGGACCGAGGTCCCGATGCCGAAGAAGATGCCGATCGCGGGCGTGACCGCCGCGCAGGTCGCCAAGACGGGCATGACGCGCTGGTACACCACCAAGCGGATGTTCTGGGTCGACCCGGTCACCGGCGCGCCCGTCAACGGCGAGGAGATCCACAAGGAGGAGCTGCGCAACGCGAAGGCGATGGGCATGTCCGAGGACACGGTCACCGCGTTCGCCGGACACGTGAAGATGCGCGAGGACTACATCGAGTCCACCGTCGCGCTGGTCACGTCCCAGCGTGTGCTGATCCTGCTGCTCACCTCGTACCTGCCTCGGGGATTCCTGGTCCTTGCCGCCGGGCTGCTGGCGCTCGCGCTGTGGCTGGAGGCACGTTCCCGGCGGCCGGGCGGCCGGGAGCCGGAGGCGGCGACCGCACCCGCCCCGGATCCGGCGCCTACTCCCGCCTGAGCCGCGCCGAGGTGTACCGGGTCGCCGCGACCGTCGTCGGGTCCTCCGGCCACGGATGCTTCGGATAGCGGCCGCGCAGCTCCGCCCGCACCGCCCGGTATCCGTCCTGCCAGAACGACGCCAGATCGGCGGTGACCGCCGCCGGGCGGCCCGCGGGGGAGAGCAGGTGCACGAGAACCGGCACCCCGGCCACCTTCGGTGTCTCGGTGAGACCGAACAACTCCTGGAGCTTCACCGCGAGTACGGGCTGCGCCCCGCCGTACTCGACCCGGATCCGGGACCCGCTGGGCACCTCGATCCGCTCGGGTGCCAGCTCGTCCAGCCGGGCCGCCTCGCCCGTCGCCCACGGCAGGAGCCGCCGCAACGCCTGCCCGGCGTCGATGCGGGCCAGGTCGGAGCGGCGGCGGGCCCGTGACAACTCGGGCTCCAGCCATTCCTCGGTACGCGACAGCAGCGCATCGTCCGACACATCGGGCCACGGGAGCCCCAGCTCCCGGTGCAGGAAGGTGAGCCGCTCACGCAGCTGCCCGGTCTCCCGGGTCCAGCGCAGCAGACCGAGTCCCTCGCGCCGCAGCCCGTCGACGAGCGCTGCCCGCACCAGCGCGGGGTCCGGCTGCTTCAGCCCCCGCACGGACAGTTCGACAGCGCCGAGGCGTTCCACGGAGCGGGCCACCACGTCCTGGCCGTCCCACCGGACCTCCTCGCCGGCGAACCGCAGATGCCCGGCGGCCAGCCGCGCCGTGTCCTCGTCGATGACGGCTGCGAGCCGCACCCGTGCGGACGCCGCGTGCGCCGGCCGGTCAGCGACCGCGACGGCCAGCCAGGGTGCGCTGCGCAGCCGCGATCCGTCACGCAGCTCCGCGCCCGTCCCCGATGCCATCAGGAACGCTCCTTCGCCGCGGGCGCGAGCCACCCTCTCCGGGAACGCCAGCGCGGCCACCAGGCCGACGGCGGCATCATCCGTGCCGGAACCCTCGCGGGCGCCTTCCAGGGACGACGACAGCCGCCGTACCTCCTGCCGCCAGCGCGCCGCGTAGCTGTCGCCGCCCCGCCCGGCGGTACGCAGCGCCGCCGCCAGGTCGTCCCCGTACTCCCGGGGCGGCTCCTCGCTCAGCAGCGCCACCACCTCCGCCGCCCGGCGCCCGCCCACCTCGTCCGCGCCGTCCAGCAGCGCACGGGCGAGCCGGGGATGCAGGCCGAGCCGCGACATCCGTACGCCCCGGTCGGTCACCCGGCCGACCGCGTCCACCGCGCCGACGGCCGTCAGGACCTCGCGGGCCGCCCCCATCGCCCCGGCGGGCGGCGGGTCGAGCAGCGCCAGCCCCGACGCGTCCGGATCGCCCCAGCAGGCCGCCTGCAGGGCGAAAGCCGCCAGATCGGCCACCTTGATCTCCGGCGACGGGAACCGGGCGAGCCGCCCGTCCTCCGCCTGTTCCCAGCACCGGTACACCGCGCCCGGGGCCTCACGCCCCGCCCGGCCCGCCCGCTGTCTTCCGGTGGCCTGCGAGGCCCGCACGGTCGTCAGCGCACTCAGTCCGCGGGCATGATCGGTACGCGGCTCCCTGGCCAGGCCCGAGTCGACGACGATCCGCACCCCCGGCACCGTCAGCGACGACTCCGCGACGGAGGTCGCCAGCACCACCCGGCGCCCCTCGGACGAGCCCGCCAGCACGGCGTCCTGCACCGCCGCCGGTGCCCGCCCGTGCACCTGCAGCACCTCCGCGGGCACCCCCGCCAGCTGTCCCGCCACCCGGCCGATCTCACCGACGCCCGGGAGGAAGCAGAGCACGTCGCCGTCCCGCTCGGCGAGCGCCCGGCGCACCACCGAGGCGACATGCGTCAGCAGCGCCGGGTCGACCCGCATCCCGTGCGGCGGCCCGACCGGTCTCACCGGCGGTGCCCACACCACCTCCACCGGGTGCGACACGCCCTGCGCCTCGACCACCGGCGCATCGCCGAGCAGTCGCGCCCACCCCTCCGCGTCCGTCGTCGCCGACGCGGCGACCAGCCGCAGATCGGGCCGGATCGCCTCCCGTACGTCGAGGAGGAAGGCGGCGACCGTGTCCGCGTCCAGATGCCGCTCATGACACTCGTCGATGATCACCGCATCGACCCCGGCGAGCTCCTGGTCGCGCTGGAGCCGTTGCAGGAGCACACCGGTGGTCACCACCTCCACCACCGTGTCGCGCCCCACCACACGCTCCCCGCGGACCGTGAATCCCACACGCTCCCCGGTCCGCTCCCCGAGGAGCCATGCCATGCGCCGGGCCGCCGCGCGGGCCGCGATCCGGCGCGGTTCGGCGACCACCACACGGCGCGCGGGGCCGTCGCCGACCAGGCCGGCGAGGACCAGCGGGACCAGCGTCGTCTTGCCGGTGCCGGGCGGTGCGCAGAGCACCGCGACACCCCGGTCGTCGAGCGCCTGCCGGAGCGCGGGCACGGCGGTACGGACGGGCAGCCGGTCGAGGGCGTCGGTACGGATCACGCCCCCAGTGTCGTACTCCGGTCCTTCGGGCCCGCGCTCAGTCCCGCACGCAGACGAAGATCGCCGTGCCCGGGATCAGGTTTCCGCGCAGCGGGGACCAGCCGCCCCACTCCTGGTTGTTCCAGGCGGGCCACTCCGGCTCGACCAGGTCGACCAGGCGGAACCCGCCGGCCACCACGTCCCGCACCCGGTCGCCCACGGTCCGGTGGTGCTCGACGTACACGGCATTGCCCCGCTCGTCCTGCTCGACGTACGGGGTGCGGTCGAAGTAGGAGGCCGCGACGGACAGGCCCTCCGGCCCGGGCTCGTCCGGGAACGCCCAGCGGATCGGATGCGTCACCGAGAAGACCCAGCGGCCCCCCGGGCGCAGCACCCGGTGCACCTCCCGGAAGACCTGCACGGGGTCGGCGACGAACGGCACCGCGCCGTAGGCGGAGCAGGCCAGGTCGAAGGAGCCGTCCCGGAACGGCAGCACCCCGGCGTCCGCCTCCACCAGCGGGACCTCGTCGCCGATCCGCAGCGCGTGCTGGAGCTGGCGGTGGGAGAGGTCGAGGGCGACGGGACGGGCGCCCTGGGCGGCCAGCCAGCGCGAGCACTGTGCCGCGCCCGCACCGATCTCCAGGATGTCCAGACCGCTGAGCGACTCCGCGGGGCCGAGCAGGCCGGCCTCGGCCTCGTCGAGACCCTCCGGGCCCCAGACGAAACGGTCGTCGCCGAGAAACGCGCCGTGGTCGCTCTGGTACTCGTCTGCGTTCCGGTCCCACCAGCCGCGACTTGCCCGGCTGCTCTCCGCCTCCCCGGCGCTGCGGCGGGTCGCTTCCGGTTCGGTGGTGTAGATCTCTTGGCTCATCGTGTCCGTCGTTGTAGTTTGCCTTCACCCCACCGGACGCGGTACGTACCTAGGGGTACCTGTGAGTACGGAACCGTGGTCACGCAACACGGCCGGGACCGATGTGGCCTCGGAGAACATGAAGTGTGTCGGGTTTGGGCCCCTGTGTCCCTCGTGTGCGCCTTCGCGCATTGACCCTGCCCGGCTGCCCCCGTATGCTACAAGTTGCGCTGCGAGCCTGCGCGCCTCAGACCTAGCAGGCCGCGCTTGCGTCTGTTGTATGTCCCCTCGGTTCACGAGGCTCCTCCCGTTCCGCGGGTCGGGTGCCTCCCAGGCTGTCCGGCTTCTGCAGAGGCGATACGGGCTCTCGGCGTAGCAGTACCTACGACTCACTGTCCGTACCGGAGCCCTTTCCCACATGACGAGCAGCACCGAGACCACCGCCACCACTCCGCAGGTTGCGGTCAACGACATCGGCGACGCGGACGCGTTCCTCGCGGCGATCGACGAGACGATCAAGTACTTCAACGACGGCGACATCGTTGACGGTGTCATCGTCAAGGTTGACCGGGACGAGGTTCTCCTCGACATCGGTTACAAGACCGAAGGTGTCATCCCGAGCCGCGAGCTCTCGATCAAGCACGACGTCGACCCGAACGAGGTCGTCAAGGTCGGCGACGAGATCGAGGCCCTGGTTCTCCAGAAGGAGGACAAGGAAGGCCGCCTGATCCTCTCGAAGAAGCGCGCTCAGTACGAGCGTGCCTGGGGCACCATCGAGAAGATCAAGGAAGAGGACGGCATCGTCACCGGTACCGTCATCGAGGTCGTCAAGGGTGGTCTCATCCTCGACATCGGCCTCCGCGGCTTCCTCCCGGCGTCGCTCGTCGAGATGCGTCGTGTCCGCGACCTCCAGCCCTACGTGGGCAAGGAGCTCGAGGCCAAGATCATCGAGCTGGACAAGAACCGCAACAACGTGGTCCTGTCCCGCCGTGCCTGGCTCGAGCAGACCCAGAGCGAGGTCCGTCAGACCTTCCTCACGACCCTGCAGAAGGGTCAGGTCCGCTCCGGCGTCGTCTCCTCGATCGTCAACTTCGGTGCCTTCGTGGACCTCGGTGGCGTCGACGGTCTCGTGCACGTCTCCGAGCTGTCCTGGAAGCACATCGACCACCCGTCCGAGGTTGTCGAGGTCGGCCAGGAAGTCACCGTCGAGGTCCTCGACGTCGACATGGACCGCGAGCGCGTCTCGCTGTCGCTCAAGGCGACGCAGGAAGACCCGTGGCAGCAGTTCGCCCGTACGCACCAGATCGGGCAGGTCGTTCCCGGTAAGGTCACGAAGCTCGTTCCGTTCGGTGCGTTCGTGCGCGTCGACGAGGGCATCGAGGGTCTGGTCCACATCTCCGAGCTGGCCGAGCGCCACGTGGAGATCCCGGAGCAGGTCGTCCAGGTCAACGACGAGATCTTCGTCAAGGTCATCGACATCGACCTCGAGCGCCGTCGCATCAGCCTCTCGCTGAAGCAGGCCAACGAGTCCTTCGGTGCCGACCCGGCCTCGGTCGAGTTCGACCCGACCCTGTACGGCATGGCCGCGTCCTACGACGACCAGGGCAACTACATCTACCCCGAGGGCTTCGACCCCGAGACCAACGACTGGCTCGAGGGCTACGAGACCCAGCGCGAGGCGTGGGAGACGCAGTACGCCGAGGCGCAGCAGCGCTTCGAGCAGCACCAGGCCCAGGTCATCAAGTCCCGCGAGGCCGACGAGGCCGCTGCGGCCGAGGGCGCTGCTGCCCCGGCCGGCGGTGCCCCGGCTGCCTCCGGCGGTACCGGTGGCGGTTCGTACTCCTCGGAGTCCGCGGACAACTCCGGCGCCCTGGCGTCGGACGAGGCCCTGGCTGCCCTGCGCGAGAAGCTGGCGGGCGGCCAGAGCTGACGCTCTGACCTTCCGGTCGGTCATCGACTGCAGTAGCTGACAAGTGAGGCCCGCTCCCTTCGGGGGGCGGGCCTCACTTGCGTCCGGGGTCGGGTTCCAGGGGGTGACCGTGATGTCGGTCAGGCCCCTGACGCCGATGGCGGTGTTGCTGCGGTGGACGGTGGACGGCGGGCTTGCGCCGTAGTTGGTGACGCTGAACGCGATCTGCTTGTCGCCGGTGGAACCGGTCAGGTCCGAGACGCCCTCGCTCATGCCGCGGCCGTCGTGCCCGGTCTCCTGGATCCGCACGTTTCTGATGGCGCCGTTCGCATCGAAGGGTTCGAGTCGTTCTCGTAGGTGATTAATAGGTGCATACCTGAACGTGTCGCCTTGTGGCGGCAGGGGTGGAGCGTGCCCCGGTCAAGGTTTGGATCATTCATCTCCGGTGGTCGCGCTGCCGTGAACGGAGAGAAACGTGCGAGATACACGAGTAACTGACGGGCCGTAACACACGCTTGCCAGGATCCCGGCAACCTCAAGATCCGAAGGGGAGCAGGGGCATGATGCATACGTCGTACAACCCGCCCGTCGTCACGGGCGCGAGCCGCCGCAGCTTTCTCCGGCAGGTCGGGATCACCGGTGGGGCGGGCGCGATGTTCGCGACCATGGGGGCCCTCGGCCTCGCCCCCACCGCCCGGGCCGCACAGCGCGAACCGGCCTTCCGTGCCCCCAGCAAGGGCGACTTCACGCTGAAGGGGAAGGCCGCGGCCAAGGTCGTCGTCGTGGGAGGCGGCATCGCCGGACTCGCCGCCGCGTACGAACTGGGCAAGGCCGGCTACGACTGTACGGTCCTGGAGGCCCGGAGTCGTACCGGCGGCCGCAACTTCACCGTGCGCGGCGGCGATTCCACCACCGATGCCTACGGCAACACGCAGACCGCCCGGTTCACCGACGGGCAGTACATGAACGCGGGTCCCGCCCGGATCCCGCAGTGGATGGTCACCCTCGACTACTGCCGCGAACTCGGCGTCCCCATCGAGGTGTTCACCAATGTGAACGCCCATGCGTATATCTTCAACGAGAAGGCCGGCATGAAGGCCCCGGTGCGCTACCGCACCGCGAAGGCCGATGTGTACGGCTACGTCGCCGAACTCCTCGCCAAGGCCACCGACAAGGGCGCTCTCGACCGGCAGATCACCGCCGAGGACCAGGAACGACTCCTGGAATTCCTCAAGGACTTCGGCGACATCGGCGACACCCTCGACTACACCGGCAGCGCCCGGCGCGGCTACCGCATCGACCCCGCGGCCGCCGGAACCCCCGGCGAGGAACTCGGCTCCGTACCGTCCGCCTCCGAGGTCTTCGCCAGCGGCGTCGGACGCTACTTCTCCTTCGAGTTCGAGTACGACCAGGCGATGCTGATGTTCCAGCCGGTCGGCGGCATGGACCGGATACCCGCCGCGCTCACCCGGGTGATAGGCGAGCGCCGGATCCGTACCGGCGCCGTCGTCGGCGACATCACCGACACGGCCCACGGCGTCACCGTCACGTACACCCAGGGCGGGCGCACCCGCACCATCGATGCCGACTACTGCATCGCCGCCCTGCCGCCCAACATCCTCGCCAAGACCGCCCACAACCTCGGCCCCGCCGTCCAGGCCGCCCTGGAGGCGTGCAAGCCGTCCTCCGCCGGCAAGATCGGTCTGGAGTACCGCAGCCGCTGGTGGGAGACGGATCACCGGATCTACGGCGGCATCACCGAGACGGACATGGACCTCGCGCACATCTGGTACCCCTCGTACGGGCACCACGGGGAGCGCGGCACCCTCATCGGGTACTACAACTACGGCGCGCAGGCCGACGCGTACGCGGCGCTCACCCCGCGCGAGCGGGAGGCGCGCGCCGTCGCCCAGGGCGTGAAGATCCACGGCGAGAAGTACCGTACGGAACTCGCCTCGTCGTTCTCCCACCACTGGCGCCAGACCCCGCACCTCGAGGCCGCCTGGCACTCGCTGTCCGGCGGCCCCGACGCCCCCGCCTTCGCACCTCTCAACCAGGCTGCGGGCCGCGTCTACTTCGCCGGTGACTACCTCAGCCACACCGATGCCTGGCAGCACGGAGCGTTCACCTCCGCACGGAAGGCGGTCACCGCGCTGCACGCGCGTGTTCTGGCGTAACCACCCTGTGAAAGGGCACAGGCTGGGAATGCCTGTGCCCCGCCGGGCGTTCTCTCCCAGGAATACAAGGAGGAGCGGTAACCGTGCCTGATCCGCAGAGTTTGTACGAATGGGAGCCGAAGGGCCTGGCCGTCGTCGACATGGCGCTCGCCCAGGAGTCGGCCGGCCTGGTCATGCTCTACCACTTCGAGGGGTACATCGACGCGGGTGAGACCGGCGAGCAGATCGTGGACGGCCTCCTCGAGACTCTGCCGCACCAGGTCGTGGCCCGCTTCGACCACGACCGGCTCGTCGACTACCGCGCACGGCGCCCGCTGCTGACCTTCCGGCGTGACCGCTGGGCGGCGTACGAGACCCCGACGCTGGACGTCCGGGTGGTCCAGGACGCCACCGGGGCGCCCTTCCTGCTCCTGTCCGGGCCCGAGCCGGACGTGGAGTGGGAGAGGTTCGCCTCCGCCGTCGAGCAGATCGTCGAGCGGCTGGGGGTGCGTCTCGCCGTCAACTTCCACGGCATTCCGATGGGCGTCCCGCACACCCGGCCGGTCGGCATCACACCGCACGGCAACCGCACGGACCTGATGCCCGGCCACCGCAGCCCCTTCGACGAGGCACAGGTCCCCGGCTCCGCCGAGGCACTGGTGGAGTACCGGCTGATGGAGGCCGGGCACGACGTCCTCGGCGTCGCCGCCCATGTGCCGCACTACGTCGCCCGCTCCGCGTACCCGGATGCCGCGCTCACGGCACTGGAGGCGATCACGGCCGCGACCGGCCTGGTTCTGCCGGGCATCGCGCACTCCCTGCGCACGGAGGCCCACCGCACGCAGACGGAGATCGACCGCCAGATCGACCAGGGGGACGAGGAGCTCGTCTCGCTCGTCGAGGGGCTTGAGCACCAGTACGACGCGCTCGCGGGCTCCGAGACGCGAGGCAACCTGGTCGCGGAGCCGGTCGACCTGCCGTCCGCCGATGAGATCGGCCTCGAATTCGAACGATTCCTCGCCGAGCGGGAGGGCGACGGCTGACCGCCGGCGCGGACGGCGTGACCGGGCCATGACCGCGCCCGGGGGCGGGGCTAATCTCTCGACCATGCTGAAAGTGGGCCTGACCGGCGGAATCGGCGCCGGCAAGAGCGAAGTGTCACGACTGCTCGTCTCGTACGGAGCGGTACTGATCGACGCCGACCGGATCGCGCGCGAGGTCGTCGAGCCCGGGACCCCCGGGCTCGCGGCCGTCGTCGAGGCCTTCGGCGACGGCATCCTCACCGCCGACGGGACCCTGGACCGGCCGAAGCTCGGTTCCATCGTGTTCTCCGACGCCGACCGGCTCGCCACGCTCAACGCGATCGTGCACCCACTGGTCGGCGCACGCTCCGCCGAACTGGAGAGGGCGGCGGGACCCGACTCCGTCGTCGTCCACGACGTCCCCCTCCTCACCGAGAACGGACTCGCCCCCCTCTACGACCTGGTCGTTGTCGTGGACGCCGCCCCCGGGACCCAACTCGACCGGCTCGTACGGCTGCGCGGCATGACGGAGCCCGAGGCTCGCGCCCGGATGTCCGCGCAGGCCACCCGCGAGCAGCGACGGGCCGTCGCCGATCTGATCGTCGACAACGACGGACCGCTGGAGGCGCTGGAACCGCAGGTCCGCAAGGTCTGGGAGGAACTGGCGCAGCGGGCCGCTGCCGCCCCCGGGCGGGACTGACGCGGCGGGCCGCCGCGGGCCGGTCCACCGACCGGAATACCTGCACCCGGCCGGACGTTGGAAACGGGTTGACGAAGGGAAGGATGCGACCGTGCTCGAGAGGACCCCGGAAACCCATGTCATCGACTTCCGCGCGGCCGAACGCCTGCTGGCCGCGCGCGACCCGCGGGGCGCGGTCAAGCTGCTGGACTCGGTGATCGCCGCCCATCCGGAGAACACGGCTGCCCGTCTGCTGCGCGCACGCGCCTTCTTCGCCGCCGCCCAGCTGCGCCCGGCCGAGCTGGAATTCGAACTCGTCCTGGAGCGCGAACCGGACAACGCGTTCGCGCACTTCGCACTGGCCCGTACCTTCCAGCGGTCCGGCCGTTCGGAGCAGGCCGTGCGTCACTTCCGGCTGGCCGCCGCACTCGACCCGAACCCGGAGTATCTGCGGGCGGCCCGCTTCGACACGGACGGCTGACGCCACGGTCCGTTCATGAGGATCACGGCTCTCGGGACGGGCCCTCCGCGGATCCGACCGGGGTCGGACCCGGTCCTGCCGAGCGGTGATGCATGCCTGCCCGTAGGCCGGCCGGCTGTGCGGCGACGGCTTCCCCTACCGGTCCGGCCCTGATTCCTGTCCCTGATGACGGAGCCCAGCGTCGGGACCCGGAGGTCAGTGCCCGTACCGACCGCGACCACCGTGGTCCGGTTCGTACGGGGGGATGTTGCGGCCCGGCTGGTAGTGCGGGCCCTGGTGGATGTGGTGGACGATCACTGCCAGATCCACCAGCGTCAGCAGAAGCAGCAGGCCGCAGGCCGCGGCCCAGCCCGGACGGTCGACCAGGCTGAAGGCTGTCAGGCCGAAGAGTGCCCAGGCCATGCCCCATAGACTCAGGCACAGCCGCAGGCGCAGCGGGCTACGTGCGGTCATCGGTTCATTGCCGGTACGCATGGTGATCGCCTCTCCTCCCAGGATGGACCCGCGGTCGCGGTTTTGAGTAACGACGACGACAGAACGTGGGGGACCATCCGTGAACGGCACACCATGGGGGTACAGCGCCACCCGCCGGGCCCGGGTCCGCGGGTCGCTGCTCGGCGGTGCGATCGGGGACGCCCTGGGAAACCCGGTGGAATTCCTGTCGCTCTCCGGTATCCGCCGGACCTACGGGGAGCAGGGCGTCCGGGAGCCTGTCGCGGACGGGGACGGGGTCGTCGGCCGGGTCACCGACGACACGCAGATGACCTTGTTCACCGCGGAAGGGCTGATCAGGGCGCACTCCCGGGCCATGTCGAAGGGGATCGGCGGCGCCGAGACCGAGATTGTCCGCAATGGCTATCTGCGCTGGCTCGACACCCAGAACCATCCGGCACCGCCCGCCCGCGGCGGGGACGACCTCGTACGGACCGGGTGGCTGCGGCAGCAGCGCTTCCTGTATGCCCGGCGGGCCCCCGGCAATGCCTGCCTCACCGGACTCGCGGCCGGCCACATCCCCGACCCGACGGGACCGATCGGCCTGCCGGGCCCGGTCAACACCGGGTCCAAGGGGTGCGGCACGGTGATGCGGTCCGCGCCCTTCGGCCTGATCGGCGAGGGAGCTGCGACCGGCTTCGCGTTCGCCGCCCGCTGTGCCCAGATCACCCATGGGCATCCGACCGGTGCGGTCGCCGCCGGGGCTTTCGCCGCGATCATCGCCCATCTGCTGGAGGGCGACTCCATGGCGGGTGCCGTGCTGCGCGCCATGGAGCTGCTGGCCCGCCACCCGGGGCACGAGGAGACGACGGCGGTGCTGCGCGCGGCCGTCGATCTGGCCGCGCAGGGGGCGCCGACCGCCGAGAAGGTGGAGTCGCTGGGGGCGGGCTGGGTGGCCGAGGAGGCCCTCGCCATCGCCGTGTACTGCGCCCTGGTGCTGCCCGGCGCCGACGACGTGGCGGAGTCGCTGCTGCTCTCGGTCAACCACTCGGGCGACAGCGACTCCACCGGCTCGGTCTGCGGCAATCTGCTCGGCGCCCACCACGGTGACGTGCAACTTCCGCCCTCCTGGCTCGTGCTGACGGAGGGACGATCCGTGATCGCCGAGCTGGCGGATGATCTGTGCCTGGAGTTCGAGCAGGCCGTGGCATGGCCGCAGGAGCGCTATCCGGTGTGCTGACGGACGCCGGACGTCGAGGAGCCCGGCGCGGGAGGGCGTCGCGTGCGGGAACCGTGCCCAACAGCCGTCCGTTCGGATGCATATGAGCGGACGACGGGTGCGTGAGGGATATTCGGGTACGGGCCCCGGCTCGATCACTCCGGACGGTTGCGCGGTCGAGCTGTACAGACGGCTTTCCGTCGGCGACGAACCGGAGGTGATCGCGTCGGCGGTGCCCGCCGGTGCGAGCATTCTCGAACTCGGCTGCGGGGCGGGCCGCGTGACCCATGCGCTGGTCGAGCGCGGCTTCGAGGTCACGGCCGTGGACGAGTCGCCGCAGATGCTGGAACACGTACGGGGCGCGCGTACGGTGCAGAGCCCCATCGAGTCCCTCGATCTCGGTGACGAGACCTTCGACGTGGTGATGCTGGCGTCCTTTCTGGTGCATACGAGCGAACACCGGGTGCGCGACGGAATGCTGCGCGCCTGCCGACGGCACGTCGGGGAAGGCGGCGTCGTGCTGCTGCAGCGTGAGGGTCTCGACTACCACACCGATCTGCCGCGGGAGCGCGTCGACGCGTCAGGCTGCATCGTGCGGATCGTCTCGGCGGACCCCGTCGGCGACGAGGTGAACGCGGTGCGCGCGGAGTACGTCTTCGACGATGCGCGGTGGACCCAGACCTTCCTGTCGCGAGAGCTGACGAAGGAGCAGTTCGAGGGGCATCTGGAGGCGGCGGGACTGACCGTGGACCGGTATCTCACGGCTGACGGGGTGTGGGTGCGGGCCCGGCCCACCTGATGCTGCGACGGGGCAAACCTTTCCGGTCGCAGCACCAGGTGCTGGAGATGCGATGAGTTCCGGAGGGCGGCGGGGTCTACCCCTGTGTACGCGACACCACGCGACGCTTCTTCGAGGAGACCCCGATGTCCGAGATCACGACGGCGACGAACACGACGACCACCGACGCCACGAGGGAGAGCACGGCACGCAGCCGCGGGGCGGTCGCGCTGACCGTCGCCAGGGTCGTACTCGCCCTGTTCTTCGCCTTCAGCGCGTTCGCCAAGCTGATCGCCCATGAAACCGCGATCGAGACCTTCGACCGCATGGGCTGGAGCCATGGCGCGATGTATCTCATCGGCGCCCTGGAGATGGCAGGCGCCATCGCCCTGCTGGTGCCCCTGCTGTCGGGCGTCGCGGCGATGGCCTTCGCCGGGCTGCTGGCCGGCGCCTCCATCGTCCAACTGACGCTGCTCGACCCGGTGAACGCGATCATGCCCGCACTGCTCATCGGGCTGGTCGTCCTGATCGCCCGGGAGCGGCGGGACAGAACGGCACGGCTGGTCGCGCTCATCCGCAGGCGCGCGTAGGGCGAGCGGGTCACCGCGCGTCCACTGTACGTCCACTGCCGCAGCCCGGCACCGAACAGCGTCCCGCGGACGCGCCTCGGTACCGGGCTGCGGAAGCTCGTCGCCGCGGTCAGTGGACCGTGCTGAAGCTGCGCCAGGGAAGGGAGGTCGCTGCGTTCACATCGGTGAGCGTGGTGGCGACATATGTGGTCCCCGGGCCCGTGCAGTCCCGTGTCCGGTACAGGATGATGTCGATCAGGGTCCCGTTCTGCACTGCTTTGGCACCCGGAACGAGCCGGTGGCAGCCCTTCACCGAGGGGCTGTTCAACATGATCACGGCATCCCGCTCGGTGACGTAGGTGACCGGCCCGACCGCGGTGCGACCGAGGCCGGAACAGCCGGCGACGGTGAGGGTCAGGAGCGCGGTCCCGGCTGCGATGCCGAGACGGCGGCGTCGTTGATCGATCACGGGCATGGGCGGGTCCTCGTCTGTCTCGTCCGGCTCGTCCGTACATCAGGTGCTGACGATGGTCACCCTGCCCTCTCCCGGCAGTCCCGGCATCCGGTGCGGGGCCTGCCGGGTGATCATCCCGTGGGTCGGGGTTCGCCCGGTGTACTTAATGGGCATAACGTGGTAATAGCGGCGCGAATCAGGCATTTCCGGCTTTCAGGGGGCCGTCATGGTCGAACAACTGGTGGTCGCGATAGCGGCGGCGGCGTCCGTGGGTGTGGTCTACGCGGCGGCGGCTGCGCGGGTCGTGAAGCAGTACGAACGGGGCGTCGTGCTGCGGCTCGGCAGGCTGCGAAACGATGTGCGCGGCCCCGGATTCACCATGATCCTTCCCGGCGTCGATCGGCTGCGGAAGGTCAATATGCAGATCGTGACGATGCCCGTGCCCGCGCAGGACGGCATCACGAGGGACAACGTGACGGTGCGGGTGGATGCGGTCATCTACTTCAAGGTGGTCGATCCGGCGAGCGCGATCGTGGAGGTCGAGGACTACCGGTTCGCGGTGTTGCAGATGGCGCAGACATCCCTGCGGTCGATCATCGGCAAGAGCGACCTCGACGACCTGCTGTCGAACCGGGAGAAGCTGAACCAGGGCCTGGAGCTCATGATCGACAGCCCTGCGGTGGGCTGGGGCGTGCAGATCGACCGAGTGGAGATCAAGGACGTATCGCTGCCGGAGACGATGAAGCGCTCCATGGCGCGCCAGGCCGAGGCCGACCGCGAGCGGCGCGCGCGGGTCATCAACGCGGACGCGGAGCTGCAGGCATCGAAGAAGCTGGCGGAAGCGGCCGGCGAGATGTCCGCCCAGCCGGCCGCGTTGCAGCTGCGACTGCTGCAGACCGTGGTCGCGGTCGCGGCGGAGAAGAACTCCACACTGGTGCTGCCGTTCCCGGTGGAGCTGCTCCGCTTCCTTGAGCGGGCGCAGCAGCCCGCACCGATGCAGCAGGAACTGCAACAACCGCAGCCGGAGCCGCAGCCTCAGCCGCAACAGGCGCCGCCCGTGGCGCCCGCGGCGGCGCCTCCGCCTGCACCTGCCGGCGCGCCGGTGGTCTCCGGGCCCACGCGGGTCGCCCGCTCCAAGCCGCTCGCCAGGCACTGACCTGAGCCTGCCGGCCGGGGACCGGTTGTCAGACCCCCCGCCTAGACTCGCGTAGTCAGTGGGACGGGACGACCGAGCGCGGGACGGGAGGGGAGCGATGACCTCGGCAGGACGTGTGCAACAGGACGCGCAGGACGTGGCCACGGCTCGCTTCCTGCGGTGCGCTGCCGTCTTCCTGCCCGCGTCGCTGCCGAGGGACGGGCGAGTCGCCTTCTGGGACCCGGACGACGGTCCGCTTCCGGAGATCGAGCCGGCCGGTCCGGCCGAGGGCGCCGAGATCACTGTCGTGCGGCGTCACGGGCAGCAGGGTGAGGTGCGTGTTCGCGCCGTGCCCGCCGTCCTGCTGCCCGTGGCCGACGCTCTGCCGCTGCTGGTCCGCGCCCGGCACCGGCAGTCCGCTCATCCGGCCGCCCGCTGTTGGGGAGCGGCCGCGCTCCATGGGCTCAACCTGGTGGCACGCGGCCGACTGGTCCCCGGTCTGACGGCCGAGGACCACGACGCATGGCGGGCCGGTCCGCGCGACGCCGAGGACGTCGCCCATCTGCGCGCGATCGCCGCTGCCATGCCGCCCGAGGCACATGCCGTCCCGCTCCCCGACCGCTCACCGCTCCAGCTCCCGGACCCCGAGTCTCTGGTCGGTGCGTTCCTCGACGCGGTCGCCGACACCCTGCCCCGGACACCCGCGGCGGCGTACGCGATGGGGGCCCCCTTCGCGGCCCGCGAGGCCCAGCACCTGCCCGGTGCCCGTGACTGGGCCGCCGAGGTCGCTGCCGGTCTGGACGCGGGGGTACGGGTGTCGCTCCGGCTCGACCTGTCGGCGTACGAACTCTTCGACACCGCCGACACGTACGGCGGCCCCGGCGCCGACGACACCACCGAAGACACCGCGGACATCCACCGCGGCGCCGCGCGGCATGCCGCCGCGGCGATCACGCAGGTGCACAGCCTGGCCGACCCGACGTACGTCATCGACGCCGCCGCACTGTGGAACGGCGGTGGCGGGGAACCGTTCGGGCCGCGGGCCAGGATCGATGCCGTGCTCGCACTGCGCCGCGCCGCCCGCGTCTGGGCGCCGCTGGAACGGCTGCTGGACCTGCCGGTTCCCGACGTGCTCGCCCTCACCGAGGACGAGCTGTACGAGCTGCTGAGCGACGCCGGGGCGCGTCTGGCGGCGGCAGGCGTGAGCGTCCACTGGCCGCGGGAACTCGTCCGCTCCCTCACGGCGACCGCCGTCGTAAGGCCCGCGCCCGGCTCGGCCACCGACGGCACCTCGTTCTTCGACGCCGAGCAGCTCTTCTCCTTCAACTGGCAGCTGTCGCTGGGCGACGAGCGGCTCACCGAGCGGGAGATGGACATACTCGCGGAGGCCCACCGCCCGGTGGTGCGCCTGCGGGACCAGTGGGTCGTCGTCGACCCCGCGCTCGTACGCAAGGCACGCAAGCGTGAGCTCGGCCTGCTCGACCCGGTGGACGCCCTCGCCGTCGCGCTGACCGGCAGCGCGGAGGTGGACGGCGAACAGGTCGAGGCGGTGCCCGCCGGTGCCCTCGCCGAACTCCGCACCCGCATCCTCGCCGACGACGCCACCGTCGAGCCGCCGCCCGGGCTGGACGCCACGCTCCGCGACTACCAACTGCGCGGCCTGGCCTGGCTCGACCGGATGACATCACTCGGCCTCGGCGGCTGCCTCGCCGACGACATGGGACTCGGCAAGACCATCACCGTCATCGCGCTGCATCTGCGCCGCGCGCACCCCGCACCCACCCTGGTGATCTGCCCCGCCTCCCTCCTGGGCAACTGGCACCGGGAGATCAACCGCTTCGCCCCGGGTGTTCCCGTCCGCCGCTTCCACGGCACCGACCGCACGCTCGACGACCCGGACGACGGCTTCGTCCTCACCACGTACGGAACGATGCGGTCCAGCGCCGCCGAACTCGCGCAGCACAGCTGGGGACTTGTCGTCGCCGACGAGGCGCAGCACGTGAAGAATCCGCACTCGTCCACCGCGAAGGCGCTGCGCACCATCCCGGCCCCGGCCAGGATCGCCCTCACCGGCACCCCCGTGGAGAACAACCTCTCCGAGCTCTGGGCCCTGCTCGACTGGACCACCCCCGGGCTGCTCGGCCCCCTCAAGGCGTTCCGTGCGCGGCACGCCCGGATCGTCGAGAACACGGGCACCGCGGCAGGACTCGGGAACGAGGAAGCGGTCGAGCGCCTCTCCCGGCTGGTCAGGCCGTTCCTGCTGCGCCGCAAGAAGTCCGACCCGGGCATCGCCCCGGAGCTGCCGCCGAAGACGGAGACCGACCACCCCGTCTTCCTCACCCGTGAACAGGCCACGCTGTACGAGGCGGCGGTACGCGAGACGATGGCGTTCATCGAGGCCTCCGAAGGCATCGCCCGCCGCGGACTGATCATGAAGCTGCTGGCCTCGCTCAAGCAGATCTGCAACCACCCCGCGCAGTATCTGAAGGAGGAGCCGACCCGCCTCATCGGCCGTTCCGGCAAGCTCGCCCTGCTCGACGAACTCCTCGACACGATCCTCGCCGAGGACGGTTCCGTGCTGATCTTCACCCAGTACGTGACGATGGCCCGGATCCTCTCCGCCCATCTCGCCTCGCGCGCCGTCCCGTCCCAGCTCCTGCACGGCGGTACGCCGGTGGCCGAACGGGAACGGATGGTGGACCGCTTCCAGTCCGGCGAGGTACCCGTCTTCCTGCTCTCCCTCAAGGCGGCGGGCACCGGACTGAACCTCACCCGCGCCGCCCACGTCATCCACTACGACCGCTGGTGGAACCCGGCGGTCGAGGAGCAGGCCACCGACCGCGCGTACCGCATCGGCCAGACCCAGCCCGTCCAGGTGCACCGGCTGATCGCGGAAGGCACCGTCGAGGACCGCATCGGCGAGATGCTGGCGGCCAAGCAGGCCCTGGCCGACGCGGTGCTCGGCACCGGGGAGACCGCGCTGACCGAACTCAGCGACCGTGACCTCGCCGACCTCGTCTCGCTCCGGAGGCCGTCGTGAGCCCCCGCTCCCGGCCCGCGTCGTACGTCCGCGCCCGCCCCGGCCCCGACGACCTGAGGCGCACCTTCGACGCCGTGCCGCCCCGCACGTCCGACGCCGGCGAACCGTTCGCGGACAGCTGGTGGGGCCGGTCCTGGGTGGCGGCGCTGGAGTCCCTGTCGATGGACGAGGGGCGCCTCGCCCGCGGCCGTACGTATGCCGACAGTGGCCATGTTGCCGCGATCACCGTGACTCCCGGCCGCGTCGTCGCCTACGTCCAGGGCAGCCGCCCCCGCCCGTACCGGACCGAACTGCGGCTGCGGACCCTCACCGACACCGGCTGGGACACCTTCCTCGACGCCGTCGCCGAACGGCCCGGCCATCTCTCCGCGCTGCTCGCCAAGGAGATGCCGCACGGCCTGGTCGACACGGCGGCCGAGACCGGCATCGGACTGCTGCCCGCCGCGGACGACCTCGACCCGAGCTGCTCCTGCCCCGACCACGGCTGGCCCTGCAAGCACGTCGCCGCCCTCTGCTACCAGATGGCCCGTCTGCTCGACACCGACCCCTTCGTCCTCCTGCTGCTGCGCGGCCGGGGCGAGCGCGAACTCGTCGAGGAGCTGGGCCGGCGCAATGCCGCGCACTCCGCCCGGGAACGGCCCACGGCCGCCGCCACCCCCTCCGTGCCGGCGCGTGAGGCGTTCGCCGACCGATTCCTGCCCCCGTTGCCCTCCCCGCTCCCGGAACCCGCGCATCCCGGCCAGCCGCCCTCGTACCCGGAACTGCCCGGCGCCCGCGACCCGCTCGCCCTCGACCACCTCGCCACCGACGCGGCGGCCCGCGCGCTCACGCTCCTCACCACCGGACACGATCCGCTCGCCGGGCTCACCCCCTGGCAGGACGCCGTCCGGCTGGCCGCCGCCCGTCCCACCGCCGGGCTCACCGCCACCACCCGCGCCCTCTACCGCGAGCTCGCCTACGCCACCGGCCGCACCACCACCGACCTGGCCCGCGCCGTCGCCGCCTGGCGCCAGGGCGGCGCCGAAGGGCTGGACGTCCTGGAGAATCCCTGGGACCCCCCGGCCGGTCCCTTCGACCGGGCCCGCCCCGCCCTCGCGGCCGGCGACTTTCCCCGCTTCCAGCCCTGGCGCAACCACCTCACCCACCCCGAGGGCATACTCCAGCTCCGCTTCGGCCACGACGGCCGCTGGTACGGCTACGAATCGGACCGGGACAAGGACGACTGGTGGCCCCGCGCGATGCCGGACACCGACCCGGTGGGCGCACTCATGGCTCTGCTCGGCCGCTGACACCGGCTCCGCCCGGATTCCTTGTCTGTCCGCCGGCTCCGCAGGTGGACGAGGACAGCGATCAGCAACGCGACGGTGACCGGAAGAAGGATCGGTCGCGCTTTCCGGAACGACTCGTTCCCCTGCTGGGCCGGCCCGCGGTCGGCGCGGTGCGCCGACGCTGCGATCGGCCGCATGGCCGCAGTCGTCGCGGCGGCCGTGCGCCCCAGGGCGGGCGGTGTCGTCAGAAATCGGCGGTCGTACGCTCGTCCAGGCGGCCCACCGAGTTCTGGGCGTATGCGTTCTCGTACGCGTTGCGGATCCGTTCGATCTGCGAATCGCGCACGCGTGACTCGGTCGCCGGGTAGAGCAGGATCACCTCGTAACTGCGCTCCCGCGCGATCATCCCGCGGGAGTCGCGCCACTGGCCGCGGCCGTCCTGGATGGTGAGGCCCTTCGGGAAGCGTGGGGTGATCTCCTCGTCGACGAAGGCGAGGAACTGCTGGTCGGTCACCATGGGCCCGCCGTCCGGGCGTTCCGTACCGAAGAGCAGCCGGGTCTCCATGTAGGCCTTGCCGCGGGCTAGAGCGGTCGACGCAACGGGCTTCGAGGCCGCGGGCGGGCCGCTGCCGAGGGTGGCGTACGCGACAGGTTCGCCCACGGCCAGTACGGCGAAGGCGGCGGCTGCCACCGTGAGTGCGATGGGCCGCCTCGGGCCGTGCCGGCTGTCGTTGCTGAAGGTGTCCGGGCTCGGGTGGCCGGAGCGGCTGGTCGAGTGGGGGAGGAGCGACAAGGGGGTGGCCTTCGTTCGGAGGAGGGGGGTGGACGCGGACCGCGCGCGGCTCACTGTGACAAGGGGCTCGCACCGGAGAGCGGCGGGACATGGCGGCGCGGGGGAAATCACCCGTACCGGTGACGGGGCAGGCGTGGGAGACGGAGTAGCCGGAGAGCGGATCTTCGCCAAAAACCCTTCGTTCCCGTCGGGTTGGCGGTGCTAACTTCCCTCGCGTGGCGAAACTCAATCAGATCATCGCAGTGGAGAAAGGCGTCAAGTCCAAGGCTCACCAGGACCTGACGGCGGCACATCACGGCCTCCAGAAGGCCGGGCTGCTGGCCGGGATCTCCCGGACCTACCAGCCGAAGGACGAGGAGGGTGAGCAGCTTCCGCCCGAGTCGACGCTGGTGCAGATCAAGGCCGAGGACGTGCTGCGGAACACCGCGGCGACGCTGACCCGGCTTTTCGATGTGACCGCCACGAAGGACTGGGCGAACTGTGCGGCCCGCGCGGACGTGAAGGTCGACGGCCGCGTGCTCGTGGCCGAGGTGCCGGTGTCGTATCTGCTCTTCCTGGAGAAGCAGCTGACGGACATCAATACGTTCGTGCGCAAGCTGCCGGTGCTCGACGCCGCCGAGGCGTGGACCCAGGACCCGTCGACGGACTCCTGGAAGACCGAACCGGTCCGCACGCTCCGCACGAAGAAGGTGCCCCGCAACCACGTGAAGGCGGAGGCCACCGAGAAGCACCCGGCGCAGGTCGAGGTGTACTACGAGGACGTCCCGATCGGCTACTGGACGACCGTGAAGTTCTCCGGGGCACTTCCCGCGCGGCGCATCAACGAACTCCTGGACCGGGTGGAGAAGCTCCAGCAGGCCGTGAAGTTCGCCCGCGAGGAGGCCAACGGCGTGGACGTCACCGACCAGCGGGTGGGTGATGCGGTATTCGGCTACCTCTTCGGGTAGCCGACCATGGATTCCCCGGCCGCATTGTCACGGCCGGGGTGCGCGAGGAGCGCAAGCTGAAACTGAAGCTTGTCGTGACGGCGCGGTTCCAGTGGAGGTTCGAGTCCTCCCCCCGGCATTTGCGTACATCCCTGTACGCGGGCGGGCCGGGGTAGCCCAAATGGCAGAGGCAGACCGCGATCAATCTCAGACTCTTGCTCCAGACTCAGCATTCGCCGCCGATCGCCGGATCAAACGGGCTCGGGCCCATGCGCGTCGAGATGTTGGTTCGACTCCAACCCGCGGAGCTTCGATCTGCGGTCGTCTAAAGGAAGGACGCGGCGACATTACGACTGACCCGGGCTCTTAAAAGTGCCGGCGTGCCGAATGGGCGGCATCACTCAGGGCCCGGGGGCCGGCTACGCCCCCGGGTCCGCTCCCGTTTCCGGTCCCTGCCGCGTTCCGTCGGCGAGCGATACCCCGCGTCCGGCGAAGAACCGCTCGAAGTCGGGCAGGGACAGTTCCGCGGCCCGCGTCGTGGCCGTCGTGCCCGACGGGTTGTGGAAGTGGACCCCGTGGCCGTCCGGCGTACGGGACGTCAGCAACACCAGATGACCGCCCCGGCCCGGAGCCGGCCGCTCCGGATGCCGGATCCCGTAGTGCACCGACGCCATCACCGTCCGCCCCTCGTCCAGCAGGGCCACGATCTCGTCCGTCGACAGGTGGCGGTGGACGGTGGCATCGAGGCCGTGCACCTCCCGGACGTACTGTGCGAAGGGCGCGTAGACCAGACCCCGGATCGCCCCCTCGGCATCCTCCGTGTACGCGCCGTACTTGAGCGCTCCGTCACGCAGGGCGAACAGCGGAGGGGCGCCGGCGCCGAGCGCCATGCGCAGACAGGTCACACCGCACAGGTGACCTGCCCAGCGCGCGTACTCGGCGGGTGATTCCGCCCCCGAGTCCGCCCAGCCCGGGTCGGTGGCCGGATCGAGTCCGCCCTCGACGATCGAGCCCACGAGTTCGGGCGAGGCGAACTGCGTATGGACGGCGAACCGGCAGGTGGGGCAGGTCACTGGCGGTATCCGTTCAGGAAGCGGCCGATGCGGCTGATCGCCGCGTCGAGATCGTCGGCGTACGGGAGGGTCAGGATCCGGAAGTGGTCGGGACGCGGCCAGTTGAAGCCTGTGCCCTGAACCACCTGTATCTTCTCCCGCAGCAGCAGATCGAGGACGAACTTCTCGTCGTCGACGATGTTGTGCACCTTGGGATCGATGCGTGGGAACGCGTACAGCGCGCCCTTCGGCTTCACGCACGACACTCCGGGGATCTCGTTGAGCTTCTCCCAGGCCCGGTTGCGCTGCTCGTACAGCCTGCCGCCCGGAGCCACCAGTTCCCGGATGGACTGCCGGCCGCCGAGCGCGGCCTGGATGGCGTACTGCGCGGGGGCGTTCGGGCACAGCCGCATGGAGGCGAGCATCGTCAGGCCCTCCAGATAGTTGCGGGCGTGCTGCTGCGGGCCGGACACCACCATCCAGCCGGAGCGGAATCCCGCCACCCGGTACGTCTTCGACAGGCCGCTGAAGGTGAGACAGAGCAGGTCGGGGGCGAGGACTGCCACGCTGTGGTGCTCGGCGTCGTCGTACAGGATCTGGTCGTAGATCTCATCGGCGAGGACCAGCAGACCGTGCCTGCGCGCCAGGTCGAGGATGCCTTCCAGGATCTCGCGCGGATAGACGGCGCCGGTCGGGTTGTTCGGGTTGATGATCACGACGGCCTTGGTGCGGTCGGTGATCTTCGATGCCATGTCGGCGAGGTCCGGATTCCAGTCCGACGCCTCGTCGCAGGTGTAGTGCACGGCCTTGCCGCCCGCGAGGGTGACCACCGCGGTCCACAGCGGATAGTCGGGCGACGGGATCAGCACCTCGTCGCCGTCCTCCAGCAGCGCCTGTACGGACATGGAGATCAGCTCGGACACCCCGTTGCCGAGGAAGATGTCGTCCACCCCGACATCGGTCAGCCCCATCGCCTGGTAGCGCTGCGCCACCGCGCGGCGGGCGGAGAGGATGCCGCGCGAATCGCTGTAGCCGTGGGCCTGCGGGAGCATCCGGATCATGTCCTGGACGATCTCCTCGGGAGCCTCGAATCCGAAGAGTGCGGGGTTGCCCGTGTTGAGGCGGAGCACGCTGTGGCCCGCCTCCTCCAGGGCGTTGGCGTGCTCGATGACCGGGCCACGGATCTCGTAACAGACCTCGTTGAGCTTGCTGGACTGCCGGAATTCCATGTGGTGCCTCCCCGACCCGATTGCGATACTTGGTTTTACCAAGCCTGGGCTTGGAAAGTCCAACAACATGTCTAGACTGCGTCGCATGCCACGTCAGCAGCAGCCACCCGCACGC
The DNA here is from genome assembly GCF_042802415.1 of Streptomyces sp. NPDC057486. Classification (NCBI taxonomy): domain Bacteria; kingdom Bacillati; phylum Actinomycetota; class Actinomycetes; order Kitasatosporales; family Streptomycetaceae; genus Streptomyces; species Streptomyces sp. NPDC057486. The sequence goes on from NZ_JBHVEE010000007.1 coordinate 34,563, forward strand.
CCCGCGCGCCGCCGGAGTTACGACCAGTTCTGCGCCACCGCGCGGGCCCTCGACTCCGTGGGGGACCGCTGGACCCTGCTGATCGTCCGTGAACTGCTGGCGGGGCCGCGTCGCTACACCGATCTGCACGCCGACCTTCCCGGTGTCAGTACGGACGTCCTCGCGTCCCGGCTCAAGGACATGGAGCAGGGCGGACTGGCCACCCGTCGCAGGCTGCCGCCGCCCGCCGCCGCGGCGGTGTACGAACTGACCGAGCGCGGCCACGGGTTGCTGCCGGTCCTCGTCGCGCTCGCCGAGTGGGGCACGCCGGCGATCGGTGAGCGGCGGCCGACCGACGCGGTGCGGGCACACTGGTTCGCGCTGCCGCTGCTCCGTGCGCTGGACGGGCTGACCCACGCGGGAGTGGTCGAAGTCCGCCTCGATGAGGGGGAGTTCCACGTGCGCGTGGGCGGATCGAGTGGACCGGCCGACGGTACGGGGGTGTACGGGGACGGACCCGCCACTCACGCGGATGCCCGGATCGTGCTCGACGACGAGGTCTGTCTCGCGCTCGGGCGAGGCGAGTTCACGCTCGCCGAGGCCGTGAAGGACGGGCTGATCGAGGTCGCGGGCGAGGGAGCGCTGGCCGCTGAGCTGCGCGGCGCGTGACGCTTGCGGGGTCGTCGCGCCGGCCTCGGCGAGGACCTTCCCGAAGACCTCCGTGTCCGGGTGGTTCCGAGGTTCAACTCCCGGGTAGCGTCGGGGCATTTGGGATGCCCGGGACACCGAGGCGGAGGGGATTCGCGTGAGGTTCGGCAGACGGCAGGGGCAGCACGAACAGCAGGATCCGCAAGGGGCACCGGAACAGCAGGGGCCGCAGGGGCGAGTGGGTAAGGCCCTGGTCATCGGCGGCTGCGTGGCGGCGCTCGGCTTCGTGCCGTCGGCGGCACTCGCCACTCCCGGCAGCGGGGTGAGCGGCACGGTTGTCGCGAAGGGCACATCGGCCGGCAAGCTGAAGGTGAAGACGCCGAAGGGCCGTACGGACGTGACCTTCCGGACGATCACGGTGGAGCCGGGCGGCTCCACCGGCTGGCACACCCACAGCGGCCAACTGATCGCCGTGGTCAAGTCGGGGACGCTGACGCGCACTCTGGACGACTGCTCGGTCGAGGTGACGCCTGCGGGCACGTCGTTCATCGAACCGTCCGGGTCCAAGCACCGCCACATCGGACGGAATCTGGGCACCGAGCCGGTCGTGCTCTGGGTGACCTATCTGCTGCCCGAGGGAAGCGCGCTCTCCGACGACGCCGAAGCGGTGGACTGCGGCGCGCGGAAGTGACGTAGCGCGTGACGCTCGCCGGCCGCCGACGCCGACCGGCGGGCGTCTTCCCGCACGAGGACCGGAGCGAAGGGTGATGGACGGGGAGAATCCGGTGGCGGAGGACGGGGCGGGCACGCGCGGTCCCGTCCCGGCGCGCCGTCGGCCCTCGCGCAGGAACTGCCGCAGGCGCTCGGCACAGGACGCCCCGGCCTCCCCACCGGACGGGGGGATCGCATGCCGCCCCCGCCCGGCCATGACGAGGCGCCCTGCCGGTGGGACGGCCGACGCCGGCGCACCGATCCTGGGGCGATGATGGTCGGGTGCGATTCGAAGCGATCACCTGGGAACGGCTGGCCGAAACCTTTGCCGGGTACGCCGACGGGCTGAAGCCGTCGGACGGCGGGCCGTGGCTCAAGGTCGGCGTCGACGGCGCTCCGGCCGCCCGCACCGGGGAGCTGGCCGAGCGTGTCGCGCAGGAGCTGAGGATCCGTGGCCGCGCCGTGCTCGTCGTGTCCACCGAGGGGTTCCTGCGCCCGGCGAGCCTTCGCTACGAGTACGGCAAGCAGGACCCCGACTCGTACGTCGACGGCTGGTTCGACACGGGAGCCCTCTGGCGTGAGGTGCTCGGGCCGCTGGAGGCGGGCGGCAGTGGGCGGGTGCTGCCCGATCTGTGGGACCCGGTGACGGACCGGGCCACCCGCAGCCCGTATCAACACCTTCCTGAAGGCGGTGTGCTGGTGATGCACGGGCCGTTGCTGCTCGGGCACTGGTTCCCGTTCGACCTGAGTCTTCATCTGCGGCTCTCGCCGGGTGCGCTGCGACGGCGCACGGAGGAGAGCGAGCGGTGGACTCTGCCCGCTTTCGCGCGGTACGAGGAGGAGGTGGAGCCCGCCGGGCGTGCGGACGCGGTCGTCCGGGCCGACGATCCGCTCCACCCCGCCTGGACCGGGCTGCCCGGGGGCGGGTAGGTCACCCGCCGGGCCGGCCGCCGACCGTTGCGACCGCTTCGGCCCCCGACCGGCAGCCCGCCGCCGCGGCCGTGGCCTCGTCCGCCCCCGCCAGCCGCGCCGCGAGGAACCCTCCGGTGAACGCGTCGCCCGCCCCGGTGGAGTCCACCGCCGCGCGCACCGGGACGGCGGGAACACGTCCGGTCACCGTCCCTCCGGCGGCGAGCAGGGCACCCTCCTCGCCCAGGGTGACGACGACCCGAGGGAACATCAGGCTCAGCTTGGCGGCGGCGTCGGCCGGCTCGGGGAGTCCGGTGAGCAGCCGGGCCTCGTCCGCGTTCGGCAGCAGCAGCTCCGCTCCCTCCACGGCCGCCAGGAACGTGTCGACGCCGAGTGCGGCGAGGAAGCCCGCGGAGGCCGGATCCACGCTCGCCGGGATGTTCCGCCGCCGGGCCTCCCGCAGGGCGAGCAGGGCCGTCGCGCGGCTCGTCGCGGCGAAGAGGAGATAGCCGGACAGATGCAGATGCGCGATGCCGTCGAGCAGGGACGGCGACCAGTCGGCGGGGCTGAGGCGCAGCACGGCGCCGCTGTCGGTGAGGAAGGTGCGTTCGGCCGCGGAATCGACGAGCGCGACGACGGTGGCGGTCGGCGCTCCGTCGTCCACCACCAGCAGAGGACGCACCCCCGCCCGCCGCAGCACATCCTCGTGCCAGGCCGCGGAGTCCGTGCCCACCCGCGCCAGCAGTCGCACGTCCCGGCAGCCCGAACGCGCCGCCCAGCAGGCGGCATTGGCGCCGGCTCCGCCCGGCAGCGTGCTGATCCGGGCCGCCGTGTCCGTGCCGTGGACGAGTGGCGAGACATGCCGGGCCACCACGTCCGTGACCACGTCCCCGATGACGAGCAGGCTGCCGCCGGTCACCGGGGTCCTGCCGATTCCCGCTCCAGCGGTCCCTCCTGGACCCTGGCCCAGGCGATGGCGATCCGCGCCGCAAGCGATACGTTTCCGCGTACCGCCGCCACGTTGGCGTCCAGCGACGCCCCTCCGGTCTGCCGCATCAGATGGTCGAGCAGGAAGGGTGTGACGGCCTGGCCCGTGATGCCGCGCTCCCGGCACGCGTCCAGCGCCTCCGCCAGTACGCGGTCGTGCAGGGCAGGATCCAGCTGGTCCCTCTGCGGTACGGGGTTGGCGACGATCAGAGCCGCGGGGGGACCGCCGAGCGTGTCCCCGGCCCGCATCACCTCCGCGACATCCTCGGGCGTACGCACCGTCCAGTCCACCGGCTCCCCCGAACTGCTGAGATAGAAGCCGGGGAAGTGCTCCGTGCGGTAGCCGAGCACTCCGACCCCGAGTGTCTCCAGGCGCTGCAGTGTCGCGGGGACGTCCAGGATCGACTTCACGCCCGCGCACACCACGGTGATGTCGGTCCGTGCGAGCAGCCGGAGATCCGCGGACTCGTCCTGGGTCTCGGTCCACTCCCGGTGTACACCGCCGAGGCCGCCCGTCGCGAAGACGCGCAGCCCGGCGCGGGCCGCGAGGAACGCTGTCGCGGACACGGTCGTCGCCCCGCTCGCTTTTGCCGCCAGCGCCGGAGCGAGGTCCCGGTGTCCGAGCTTGCGCATCGTCGGATCCTCGGCGACCCGTTCCAACTCGGACTTGTCCAGGCCGACATGGGCCCTGCCGTTCAGTACGGCAATCGTCGCGGGGACCGCCCCCGCGGACCGTACGAGCTCTTCCAGCTCTTCCGCGACCCGTAGATTCCGGGGGCGCGGCAGACCGTGCGCGATGATCGTCGACTCCAGTGCCACGACGGGGCGGTGCGCGGCGAGAGCTTCCCGTACCTCGGTGGAGAGGGCCGGTGCGTACGGGTGGGCGCGGTGCGGCGCGTTCGGTGACATGTCCACATCCCTGTCGCGGGCGGTCCGACCTCAAACGTGTCCCGGGAGCCGAACAGCCACCGGCTGTGGGCCCTTCCCTTCCGCGACGTGTCGCCCGTCGCCGTCGTGCACGCCGAAAGCACCACGTCGACACCACCGCGGCAGCCGGACGGCGCACCCGCACGCGAAGGGCCGGCCGGCCTTCTTCCAGTCGGTCCTGGTGGCACGACGGTCCGGTGCGGCCGCTAGGGTGACCGACCATGACCACACTTGATCAAGCTCCCGCCTCCTTCTCCGTGCACATCCCGGACGCCGACCTCGAACCGGAACCGCTCGACCCGGCGCAGATCGTCTCGGGCGAGCCCGTGGTGACCGGAAAGGTGCTCTGGGAGTCGCCGGACGGCAAGCAGCTGCGGGGGATCTGGCAGATCACGCCCGGCGTGGTCACCGACACCGAGGCCAACGAGCTGTTCGTGGTCGTCAGCGGGCGTGCGACCGTCGCGGTCGAGGACGGCGAGACGCTGGAGATCGGCCCGGGGGACGCCTGCGTCCTGCGCGAGGGCGACCGTACGACGTGGACGGTGCACGAGACACTGCGCAAGGCCTACCACATCAGCCTCTGAGCGCCCGGCGCCCGCCAGGCGGGCGCCCGCGGTCCGGTGCCGCTGCCAGGTCCCGCGGCCCCGTCAGGTGGTGACGGGCCGGGACAGCGCCCGGCGGAGCGCCAGCACCGCCATCGGAAGCAACAGACAGGCGCCGGCCGCGTTCAGCCAGCCGTAACCCGCCTGGGAGACGATCACCCCGGCGACCGCGCCGCCGATGCCCGCAGCCGTGTTCATGGTCAGGTCCGACAGACCCTGCACGGCGGCGCGGGCGGGCTGCGGCACGGAGTCGGTGAGGAGTGCCGAACCGGCCACCAGACCCGCCGACCAGCCGAGCCCGAGTGCGAACAGGCCGACGGCCGTCCGGCCATGACTGGGACCGGCCGTGCCGGCCAGCAGCGCTGCGCAGGACAGCAGCCCGACGGCCAGACCGATCACGGCGAGCCGTCCGAAGCGGTCGGAGAGCCAGCCCATCACCGGTGAGAACGCGTACATGCCCGCGATGTGGCCGCTGATGACCAGGCCGATCAGCTGCAGGTCCGCGCCGTGGTGGCCCAGATCGACCGGGGTCATCACCATGATCGACACCATCGCGGTGTGCGATCCGGCCACCGTCACCAGCGCCAGCCGGGCCATCGGCGAGGCCCGCACCGCCGCGATGCCCGCCCGCAGCGAACGGCCGCCCGCGGAGCGGCTGTCCTGCGGGGCCAGCGCACGCGCGGTGAGCAGCGGATCGGGCCGCAGCAGCACCGCGACCACCACCGCGGCGAGCAGGAAGATCCCGGCAGCCCAGAGGAACGGTCCGGCCGTCTCGGGTATGGAGGTGGACCGGAAGACCCGGCCCGCCGGAGCCGCAATGTTGGGGCCGAGGACCGAACCGATCGTGGTGGCCCAGATGACGGTGGAGATCGCCCGGCCGCGACGGTCCGGCTCGGCCAGGTCGGCGGCGGCGAACCGCGCCTGCAGATTGGCCGACGAACCGGCACCGAACCCGGCCATGCCGAGCAGCAGCAACGGGAAACTGCCCACGACGGCGGCCACGACCACCATCCCCGCGCCCAGCGCACCGATCAGGTACGCGAGAACGAGGCCGGGACGTCGGCCCCGCGAGGTCATCAGTGCGGCCAGCGGCAACGACAGCAGCGCCGTGCCGGTCACCGACGCGGTCGGCGCGAGACCCGACAGCGCCTCGGATCCGCTCACCTGTGTTGCCAGCACGGGGGCCAGGGCGATACCGATCGGCACACCGAGGCCGCCGAGGATCTGAGAGACGATCAGCACTGCGGACGTCCTGCGCCGAAGAGCGGGCAGCTCCGCCGCCGTGACGGGTGCCGCCCCGGTGGGCCCGCCTGGTTCGCCGGGGGAGTCAGGTGCATCGAGGGTGTTGGTCACTGACGGAGTGTGCCAGCTCGCACGTGGGTACGAAAATGGGTTCCGGGTGTCGATCGGGGTTACGCGGGCTCAGAACAGCGGCTGCGGCAGAACTCCTTCCAGCGCCAGCAGCTGCCGCTTGGTCTCCAGCCCGCCGCCGAACCCGCCGAGTCCGCCGTCGCTCTCCACCACCCGGTGGCAGGGCACCACCACGGGCAGCGGGTTGGACCCCATGGCCGCCCCGACCGCCTGCGCGGCCCCCGGCTGCCCGACCCGCGCGGCGAGATCCCCGTACCCGACGACCGTTCCGTACGGCACGCCCGTCGCCAGCTCGCGGAGCACCTGGCGGTTGAAGCCCGAGGTCAGCGACCAGTCCAGGTCGAGCGAGAACTCCCGCAACGAACCGGCGAAGTACTCCACGAGCTGGCGTATCGGCTCGGCGAGGCGCCCGGCACCGGGCACCTCCACCGGCTCCGTCCCGAGACGGGTGCGCAACAGCCCGACCGCCCTGTCCCGCACGGCGGGTCCAGCGTGGAAGACCACGCTCACCAGCCCCGCGTCGGTCGCGGCGAGCAGCAGCGGCCCGATGTCACTCCCGACGACAGCCCACTCGACCCTGCCGTCGGCATCGCCTCCGTCGGCGCCCCCGTTGTTGTTCATGGAATCCACCGTACGACCGGCCACTGACAACGGGGGCGGGATGCTCCCTCCGGCCGTCAGCCGGTGGCCTTGCGCACCACGTCGGGGGTGTTGGTGATGATCCCGTCCACGCCGAGGAGGTCCACCTTCACGGCGGTCGCCGCATCGTTGACCGTCCAGGTGTTGACCCTCAGCTTCTTGCCGTGTGCGCCGTCCAGCGCGTGCACGGCGGCGACGTAGTCGGCGCCGATCGACGTGTACGACGGGTTGATCTGGTCGGTGAACGCCGCGTACGACGTCAGATCGGCGATCGCGGGGGTGCCGAGGAAGCCGGTGGTGATGTCCGGACGCTGCCGATGGACCTTCTTCAGACTGCCCGCGTCGAAGCTCTGGATCACGAGTCGGCTCCTGACATGATCGCGGTCGAGCCATCCGGCCCGGCGCAGCACCCGCAGGGTCTTCTTCTCGATGCCCGGATAGAGTTTCGGGCTCTTGATCTCCAGCAGCAGCTTCTGCCGGTTGCGCCCGATCCGGTCCAGGTACTGCCTGAGCGTGGGGACCCGGGTCCCCGTGTACCGCACACCGAACCAGCTGCCCGCGTCCAGCCGGGCGATCTCCGCGGACGTGAAGTCCTTGACCGCCCAAGGCGCACGATCGGGGAAGACGTCCTCGACGTCGGTGGTCCGCTTCAGATCGGTGTCGTGGATGACGACCGGCACACCGTCCCTGGTGAGCTGGACATCGTTCTCCACCCAGTCGAAGCCGAGACGATCGGCCCTGTCGACGGCGGCCAGGGTGTTCTCCGGCGCGTACGCCGAGGCGCCCCGGTGGGCGAAGACGACCGGGGCGGCGTCGGACCTCCCGCCGGCCTGCGCGCCGACCGTCCGGATGCCGGTCACCGTCTCCGTTCCCGTGGCCGAGCCGGTGTCCGTGGCCGGTGGGCGGGGGGTGGGAAGCAGCAGCGCGCCGACGCCCAGCAGGGCGGCGGCGGCGAGGGAGACGGTTGCGGTGCGTGTGTGCACGTGTACTCCTTGCGGCAGAGCGACGGACGGGCCGAGTGCGACAGCCGTCTCCCGACCAGGGGCGGGCGAAGGATGGCCATCACGTGAACGCGGCAGGCAGGACGGGGTCACGGGCCGGTTTCCGGGTCGATAAAATGCAGCTCTTCTGTTTGTCTGCCGGGACTTGCGCCTTAGGGTCACCCCGAACCCGGGCTTCTCGAAGGGCGTACGAGCATGCAGGGCACAATCGACGGTTTCAGCTATGGAGTGGTGACGCCCATCGCGGCGTTCCTCATGGCGTGCCTCGGCGCGGCCCTCGGGCTGCGCTGCACGACGCGGTCGCTGCGCACCGAGCGTTCCTTCAAGGCCGGCTGGCTCGCCCTCGGGGCCACTTCCATCGGCTCCGGCATTTGGACGATGCACTTCATCGCGATGATGGGCTTCAGCGTCGACGAGACGTCGATCGGCTACGACACCCCGATCACGTTCGCCAGCCTGGCCATCGCGATCGTCATGGTCGGTATCGGCATCTTCATCGTCGGCTATCGGGGCGCCACCCCCATGGCCCTGGTCACCGGCGGCACCATCACCGGACTCGGCGTGGCCACCATGCACTATCTCGGCATGGCCGGCATGCGCCTCGAGGGACAGCTCGAGTACGACACGCTCACCGTTTCGCTCTCCGTCGTCATCGCCGTCGTCGCCTCCACGACCGCACTGTGGTCGGCGGTCTCCATCCACGGCTTCCTGCCGAGCCTCGGCGCCAGCGTGGTGATGGGCGTGGCCGTGAGCGGGATGCACTACACGGGCATGGCCGCGCTCAGTGTCCATCTGCACCCCGCGGCCGTCGCGGAGTCCGTGACCGACAGCGGGCCGACCTCGGCCCTGATCCCGCTGATGATCGGCCCGGCCTGCTTCCTCCTGCTCGCCGCGGTGGTCGTCATGTTCGATCCCCTGGTGGTGCTGGGCTCCCCGGAGTGGGACGACCCCCGGAACGGAGTCGGCGCCGGTCGGCCCCCCGGCATCCCCGCCCAGCGCCAGGTCCCGCGCTTCGGTACCCACGCCGACCCGGCGTCGTTCCAGTCGCGGCACCGGGACTCTCCGCGGCCCCGGGACCGGTGATCGGGCCCGGTTGTCAGTGGGGGGTCGTACCGTGGTTCCATGCGGCCCGTTTCGAAGATCGAACGTTCGGTGGCGCCTTTCGAGGTCGTCAGTCCCTACCAGCCCAGCGGTGACCAGCCCACTGCCATCGCCGAGCTGGAGCGGCGTATCCGGGCAGGTGAGAAGGATGTCGTGCTGCTCGGCGCGACCGGCACCGGTAAGTCGGCGACCACCGCCTGGATGATCGAGAAGCTGCAGCGCCCCACCCTGGTGATGGCGCCGAACAAGACCCTCGCCGCCCAGCTGGCGAACGAGTTCCGCGAGCTGCTCCCCAACAACGCCGTCGAGTACTTCGTCTCGTACTACGACTACTACCAGCCCGAGGCGTACATCCCGCAGTCGGACACCTACATCGAGAAGGACTCGTCGATCAACGACGAGGTCGAACGACTGCGCCACTCCGCGACGAACTCGCTGCTCACCCGCCGCGACGTCGTCGTGGTCGCCTCGGTCTCCTGCATCTACGGCCTCGGTACGCCGCAGGAGTACGTGGACCGCATGGTCCCGCTCACGGTGGGGGAGGAGATCGACCGCGACCAGCTGCTGCGCCGCTTCGTAGAGATCCAGTACACGCGCAACGACGTCGCGTTCACCCGTGGCACCTTCCGGGTGCGCGGCGACACCATCGAGATCTTCCCGGTCTACGAGGAGCTCGCCGTCCGCATCGAGATGTTCGGCGACGAGATCGAGGCGCTCTCCACCCTCCATCCGCTCACCGGCGAGGTGATCAGCGAGGACCGCGAGCTCTACGTCTTCCCCGCCAGCCATTACGTGGCGGGCCCGGAGCGCATGGAGAAGGCGGTCAACGGCATCGAGCGGGAGCTGCAGGAGCGCCTCGACGAGCTGGAGAAGCAGGGCAAGCTGCTGGAGGCCCAGCGGCTGCGGATGCGCACCACGTACGACATCGAGATGATGCGTCAGATCGGCACCTGCTCCGGCATCGAGAACTACTCGATGCACATGGACGGCCGCGAGCCCGGCACCGCCCCCAACACCCTCCTCGACTACTTCCCCGAGGACTTCCTGCTCGTCATCGACGAGTCGCATGTCACCGTGCCGCAGATCGGGGCGATGTACGAGGGCGACGCCTCCCGCAAGCGCAGCCTCGTCGACCACGGCTTCCGGCTGCCGTCCGCCCTCGACAACCGCCCCCTGAGGTGGGAGGAGTTCACGGAGCGGATCGGCCAGACCGTCTATCTCTCCGCCACCCCGGGCAAGTACGAGCTGTCCCGCGGCGACGGGTTCGTGGAGCAGATCATCCGCCCCACCGGCCTCGTCGACCCGGAGGTCGTCGTCAAGCCCACCGAGGGCCAGATCGACGACCTGGTGCACGAGATCCGCAGGCGCACGGAGAAGGACGAGCGGGTCCTGGTCACCACCCTCACCAAGAAGATGTCCGAGGATCTCACGGACTACTTCCTGGAGCTGGGCATCCAGGTCCGTTATCTCCACAGCGACGTCGACACCCTCCGCCGCATCGAGCTGCTGCGCGAACTGCGCGCCGGGGAGTACGACGTCCTGGTCGGCATCAACCTCCTCCGCGAGGGCCTCGACCTGCCCGAGGTATCCCTGGTGGCCATCCTCGACGCCGACAAGGAGGGCTTCCTGCGCTCCGGGACGTCCCTCATCCAGACCATCGGTCGCGCGGCCCGCAATGTGTCCGGCCAGGTCCATATGTACGCGGACAAGATCACCCCGGCGATGGAGAAGGCCATCGAGGAGACCAACCGGCGCCGGGAGAAGCAGATCGCGTACAACACCGAGCGCGGGATCGATCCGCAGCCGCTGCGCAAGAAGATCAACGACATCGTGGCGACGATCGCCCGCGAGGAGATCGACACCGAGGAGCTGCTCGGCACCGGCTACCGCCAGGGGAAGGCCGTCAAGGCCCCCGTTCCCGCGCTCAGTGGCAAGGCGGGCAAGGCAGGCAAGGCGGGCAAGGCGGGCAAGGCGGGCAAGGCGGCCGGGGCCAAGAAGGCCGACGCGGTGGTCACGGACCGGCCCGCCACCGAACTCGCCGGGATCATCGAGGAGATGACCGACCGGATGCGGGCAGCCGCCGCGGACCTGCAGTTCGAAGTGGCCGCCCGACTGCGCGACGAGGTGGGCGAGTTGAAGAAGGAGTTGCGCCAGATGCGGGAGGCGGGCCTCGCCTGACCCACCGCAGCCGGTGTGTTGCAAGACCGACACAAAAATGCTCCGAGGCTGCTGAGCCTTCGGCGTGACTGCGTAGGGTGCTGGGCATCCGCACGGACCGGTGCGGGGCAGCGGAGAGGGGACAGCGCGTGACGGTCAACATGACCAAGGGCCAGGCCATCAGCCTGCAGAAGAGCGACGGGGGGACCCTGACCGCGGTACGGATGGGGCTCGGCTGGCAGGCGGCGCCCCGCCGCGGTCTGTTCGGCTCGCGCACACGGGAGATCGACCTGGACGCCTCGGCGGTGCTGTTCGCCGACAAGCAGCCGGTCGACGTGGTCTTCTTCCGTCACCTCGTCAGCGACGACGGCTCGGTGAAGCACACCGGCGACAACCTGGTCGGAGGCGCCGGTTCCGGTGGCGACGACGAGGCGATCCTCGTCGACCTGCAGCGGGTGCCGGTTCACATCGACCAGATCGTCTTCACGGTGAACTCCTTCACCGGCCAGACGTTCCAGGAGGTGCAGAACGCGTTCTGCCGCATCGTCGACGAGACCAACGGCCAGGAGCTCGCCCGCTACACGCTGGACGGCGGCGGCCAGTACACCGCCCAGATCATGGCCAAGGTGCACCGCGTGGGCGCCGGGTGGCAGATGACCGCTCTCGGCAACCCGGCCAACGGCCGCACCTTCCAGGACCTGATGCCGGCGATCCTGCCGCACCTGTAGGAACAGCCGGACCCCTCGGGTCCGTATCGGTAGGGGCAGCTCCCGGAGGCAACGGCCGCCGGGAGCTGCCCCGCATGGCGCCGCACCACGGCATCACGCCGACAGACAGCGCACCGCGCAGCATCAACTCGTCGAGGGGACAGGGCAATGACGGCCGAGCTGGTCCGGGGGCAGAACCACACCTTGCCCCAGACCCGTCTGGAGATCCGGGTATCGGCCGGTACGCCCGTCGTGGCCGGTGCCACGCTCGGCGACGAGCAGGGCACGGTGCACGGCATCGAGTGGATCGCCCACCCGGGCTCGCCCCAGCTGCCCGGACTCGAAGTGTCCAAGCAGGCCGCCGCCGCGCACCGGCTCGCCGTGGACCTCGACGCCCTGCCCGCCTCGGTGCACCGCGTCACCGTGCTGCTGGCGCTGCCCATGGGCGTCGGCGGCCCGGTCAGGTTCGGTGCGGTCGCCGCTCCCTTCGTCGCTGTCACGGGTCTCGAAGGCACCGAGATCGCCACCTTCACCCTCACCGGTCTCGACAGCGAGTCCGCGGTCGCCGCCCTGGAGCTCTACCGCCGCCAGGGTGCCTGGAAGGTCCGCGCGGTCGGCCAGGGCTATGCGGGCGGTCTCGCCGCGATGCTCGCCGACCAGGGGGTTTCCGGTGCGCAGGAGCTGGCCCGGTCGGTCCATGAGGCGGTCGCCCGGGGCTTGGCCCGCTCGGTGGCGCCGCCCCCTCCCCGCACCCCGGAAGGCGACCGGGTCCGCCACGCCGGCACGGCCTCCGGCCAGCAGCCGCCCGCGACACCTCCCGCCGCACCGATGGGCGACCCGGCCCCGGCAGCCACACCATTGCCCGGCCCCGCACAACCCCGACCGGCAGGCGACGCGGTCCCCACCGCGGGGCCCACCCCGGGCCCCGCCACGAGTGGCCCCATCAACTACGCACACCCGCGCCGCCAGTCCACGGCGCCCCCGCCGCCCCCGCCCACCGCACCGCCCGCCGAACCGGGCCGGCCCGCCCAGCCCGTCGCCGGGGACGCGACCGGCTGGTCCATGGAGGAGCGTCTCTACAACCAGGTCTGGGGCATGTTCGAGGATCTGGCCCGCACCACCGCCGCCTACCGCAGCGCCGTCGACTTCGCCGAGTCCCGCATGGACCAGGAGCTCGACCGGGCCCTGTCCGACCCGCGCAACCGGATCGGAGGAGCGGGCGACCGGGCCCGCGAGGAGGCCCGCGCCAAGCGCGACCAGCTGACCGACCGGGCCCGCGAGGCGCTCGACCGCGATCTCGCCCAGCTCGCCGCCGAGTCCGCGGTCGTCGAACCCGCACTCCCCGCCGCGTACGCGGGCTGGGACAACCCCGTCTGGCACGCCTACCGCGTCCCCATGGAGATCCCCATGGCCCTGCGGATCGGCGACCTCCATCTGCCCGAGAGAACCGACCTGCGCATCCCGCTGCTCGTACGGCTGCCGCTGGAGCGCGGAATCTGGGTCGACAGCGGGCGTACAGCCTCCGAGGCGGCGTCCCTGACCGGTCCGGACCAGCTCCGCCGCCTCGCCATGGAGAACGCAGTCGCGCACGCGGCCCGGCTGCTCGCCGTCTACCCGGCGGACGAGTTCACCGTCCATGTCATCGACCCCGCGGGCTCGGCCGCGGCGGCGCTCGCGCCCCTGGTCGACTCCGGGGTGCTTGCCGCGCCCCCCGGCGCCGGCGCCCAGGGAGTGGCCTCGGTCCTCGCCCACCTCACCCGGCGCGTCGACCTCGTGCAGATGGCGATCCGGGCCGGCGCCTCCGACGCGCTCCCGCCGGACCTGGACACCGCCGAGCAGTTGTTGATCGTCAACGACTTCCCGCACGGCTTCGACGACCGGGCCGTCACCCAGCTGCGCTACCTCGCGGACGAGGGCCCCTCGGTCGGCGTCCACCTGCTGATGGTTGCGGACCGGGAGGACGCGAGCGCGTACGGGCCGGTGCTCGACCCGCTCTGGCGCTCCCTGCTGCGGATCACCCCGGTCGCCGACGATCACTTGGCCGATCCCTGGGTCGGCCACGCCTGGACGTACGAGCCGCTGAGGACTCCGCCCGGCAGCCGGGTGCTGCAGAACGTGCTCGCCCAGGTGGCAGCCGCCCGTCGCGGCGGGCGGCCTTGACCCATCGGACCATTCCTGACCTGCACTTTTGAAAGATCTTTTTGCTGGCCTTTACCTTTTCTTGGTGTTCCCTGTACTGTTCTTCGAACGGAGGGGAGTACTCCCATACGCGACGCGCCCGTCAGTACGGACTGTGACCGGTCCCGGGGCGTCGGCCGTGGCGCGCATCCCGTGCGCCGGGGTGGAAGAGACCTCCGGCAGCGACGACGCTGATCAGTAGCCGTAGCGAACTGCCGGAGGCGCAGTGGACGTTTCATGGACCCTCTGGGCGCTGACCATTTTTGGTCTGTCAGCCCTTATCGCCGTCGACTTCTTCATCGGGCGCAAGCCTCATGACGTGACGACCAAGGAAGCCGGAATCTGGACGATCATCTGGATCGCGCTGGCCGTGCTCTTCGGGCTCGGCCTGCTCGTGTTCGGCGAGAGCCAGGCATCGGGTGAGTTCTTCGCCGGCTTCATCACCGAGAAGTCGCTCAGTGTGGACAACCTCTTCGTCTTCGTCCTGATCATGGCGAAGTTCTCGGTGCCGTCCCATCTCCAGCAGCGCGTGCTGCTGGTCGGCGTGCTGATCGCGCTGGTTCTGCGAGCGATCTTCATCGCCGCGGGCGCCGCGGTCATCGCCAACTTCTCGTGGGTCTTCTACATCTTCGGCGCGTTCCTGATCTACACCGCCTGGAAGCTCATCCAGGAGGCGCGGGCCGACGAGGAGGAGGACGATTTCGAGGAGAACCGCCTCCTCAAGTCGATCGAACGCCGCTTCGGTGTCGCCGACAGGTACCACGGCACCAAGCTCTTCATCAGGAACAACGGCAAGCGCGTCCTGACCCCGCTGATGGTCGTCATGCTCGCCATTGGCACCACCGATGTGCTGTTCGCGCTGGACTCCATCCCCGCGATCTTCGGGCTGACCCAGGACCCGTACATCGTCTTCACCGCCAACGCCTTCGCCCTGATGGGGCTGCGGCAGCTGTACTTCCTCATCGGCGGTCTGCTGAAGAAGCTGGTCCACCTCAGCTACGGGCTCTCGGTCATCCTCGGCTTCATCGGCGTCAAGCTGGTGCTGCACGCCCTGCACGAGTCCGGGGTGCATGTCCCCGAGATCTCGATCCCGGTCTCGCTCGGCGTCATCTGCGGCGTGCTGGTGATCACCACGATCACCAGCCTCATCGCCAACAAGAAGCAGGCCGCGGCCGAGGCCGACCGTGAGGCGGAGGAGAGTTCCCGCATCGAGGCCTGATGCGGCGGTGCGGGTGGGCGGTGCAACCGCTCACCCGCACTCTCGTGTCACCAGCCGCGTGCGCGCCACTCGGGCAGCTGCGGACGCTCGTCGCCGAGCGTCGTGTCGTGGCCGTGGCCCGGATAGACCCAGGTCTCGTCGGGCAGCACGTCGAAGAGCTTGGTCTCCACGTCGTGGAGCAGGCTCGCGAACGCTTCGGGGTCCTTGCGGGTATTGCCGACCCCGCCGGGGAAGAGGCAGTCCCCGGTGAACAGATGCGGGGCGCCGTGCGGGTCGTCGTAGGCCAGCGCGATGGAGCCCGGGGTGTGACCGACCAGATGGCGCGCGGTCAGGGTGACCTGCCCCACCCGGATCGTGTCGTCGTCGTCGACCAGCACATCGGTCGGGACCGGGATGCCCTCGGCGTCGTACCGCCCCGCATAGGTGCGCGCACCGGTGGCCGCCACCACCTCGCCCAGCGCCTGCCAGTGGTCGCCGTGCTGATGGGTGGTGACGACGGACGCGATGGAGTCGTCACCGATCAGCCGCAGCAGGGTGGGGGCCTCGGCGGCCGCGTCGATCAGGAGCTGCTCGCCGGTGGCCCGGCAGCGCAGCAGATAGGCGTTGTTGTTCATCGGGCCGACGGCGACCTTGGAGATCATCAGGTCCGTCAACTCGTGTACATCCGCAGGTCCGCCGACCTTGACCGTTCCGCTGTACGTCATACGTCTCAGCCTATAGCGGCGGCAGTACGGGAAGAGGGCCGCCGTCGACCTCCAGCGCCGAGCCGTCGCGGCGTCCGGCGAGCCAGCCGAGCAGCTCCGGCGC
This sequence comes from Streptomyces sp. NPDC057486, assembly GCF_042802415.1. NCBI lineage: Bacteria > Bacillati > Actinomycetota > Actinomycetes > Kitasatosporales > Streptomycetaceae > Streptomyces > Streptomyces sp. NPDC057486. The sequence continues at coordinate 50,506 of NZ_JBHVEE010000007.1, forward strand.
CGGGCCGCGGACCGCGACGGCCGGGCCCTCGGCGCCGCCACCCGTGGTCCAGAACCGGCCGTCGTCGGCGGCCAGACCCGTGGACGCGACCTCCGGGTGACGGTCGAACCGCTCCGCGAGGAAGTCGATCTCACGGGCCACGAATTCGTCCGGAAGGTCCTCGAGCTCGTAGCCGATCCCCAGGTCGACATGGTGAAGTTCGACCTCGACCCAGCGGCGGAAGGGGACCCGGGAGGCGGAGTCGGTCACGCCGTTGCGCATCGTGACGGTGCGGGACCAGTCGGCCGGCTCGGCGGCGGCGGCCAGGAAGCGGGCCGCGCTCTCGCGCAGGTCGGCCAGCTGCTCGGTGAGCGGCCGGTGTGCGTCGCGCTCGATGTCCCGATCGCGGGTTTCGCTGTCTGCGTACATGGGACGGCCCTGGAGAACATTTACGAGCGCGTCGGCGTTACGGGAAAGGTGTGCAAGGACATGGCCCCGGCTCCAGCCGGGCAGCCGTGACGGTTCGGCAGCGGCGACTTCGTCCAGTTTCACCGTCGCGCTGAGGAGTCGATCCGTCGCTTCACGTAGGGCTGCCAGGTCGTGCGCGTGATCAATCATGCGGCTGAGCCTAGCCTCGGCACTCGTTCGGGTGAAGGAGTCATTGACCGTCCGTAAATCGAATGCGCGTGCTATACGCTCGGAGTCGAAAAGCTTCGTACACCGCTGTGGCGCCCCCCATACCCTGGGACAGGGGCTCAGTTCCCCCATTTCTCTCTAGAAAGGTGCGGACCGGCGTGACCGACCGTCTCATCGTCCGTGGCGCTCGCGAGCACAACCTCAAGAACGTCTCGCTCGACCTTCCCCGCGACTCCCTCATCGTCTTCACCGGGCTTTCCGGGTCGGGCAAGTCGTCTCTCGCGTTCGACACGATCTTCGCCGAGGGCCAGCGCCGGTACGTGGAGTCCCTCTCCTCGTACGCCCGGCAGTTCCTCGGCCAGATGGACAAGCCGGACGTCGATTTCATCGAGGGCCTGTCGCCCGCCGTCTCCATCGATCAGAAGTCGACCTCGCGCAACCCGCGCTCGACGGTCGGCACGATCACCGAGGTGTACGACTACCTCCGGCTGCTCTTCGCCCGGATCGGCAAGCCGCACTGCCCCGAGTGCTCCCGCCCCATCTCCCGGCAGTCGCCGCAGGCCATCGTCGACAAGGTGCTCGGCCTGCCCGAGGGCAGCCGCTTCCAGGTGCTGTCGCCGCTGGTGCGCGAGCGCAAGGGCGAGTTCGTCGACCTCTTCGCCGATCTGCAGACCAAGGGCTACAGCAGGGCCCGGGTCGACGGCGAGACCATCCACCTCGCCGAGCCGCCCACGCTGAAGAAGCAGGAGAAGCACACCATCGAGGTGGTCATCGACCGCCTCACGGTGAAGGACAGCGCCAAGCGCCGGCTGACCGACTCGGTCGAGACCGCGCTCGGGCTCTCCGGCGGCATGGTCGTGCTCGACTTCGTCGACCTTCCGGAGGACGACCCCGAGCGTGAGCGGATGTATTCCGAGCACCTCTACTGCCCGTACGACGACCTGTCCTTCGAAGAGCTGGAGCCGCGCTCCTTCTCCTTCAACTCCCCCTTCGGCGCCTGTCCCGACTGCACGGGCATCGGTACGCGGATGGAGGTCGACCCGGAGCTGATCGTCCCCGACGAGGAGAAGTCCCTCGACGAGGGCGCGATCCACCCCTGGTCGCACGGCCACACCAAGGAGTACTTCGGGCGGCAGATCGACGCGCTCGCCGCAGCCCTCGGATTCCGTACGGACATCCCGTGGGCCGGGCTGCCGCAGCGGGCCAAGAAGGCCCTGCTCTTCGGCCACAAGATCCAGACCGAGGTCCGCTACCGCAACCGGTACGGGCGCGAGCGCGCGTACACCACCCCCGCCTTCGAGGGCGCGGTGCAGTTCGTCAAGCGGCGGCACTCCGACGCCGAGAGCGACTCCAGCAGGGAGCGCTTCGAGGGCTACATGCGCGAGGTGCCCTGCCCGACCTGTGAGGGCACCAGGCTGAAGCCGATCGTCCTCGCGGTCACGGTGATGGAGAAGTCCATCGCCCAGGTCGCCGCGATGTCCATCAGCGAGTGCGCCGAATTCCTCGGCCGGATGAAGCTCAACGCCCGCGACAAGAAGATCGCCGAGCGGGTGCTCAAGGAGGTCAACGAGCGGCTGAAGTTCCTCGTCGACGTCGGCCTCGACTACCTCTCGCTGAACCGCGCGGCGGGCACTCTGTCCGGCGGCGAGGCGCAACGCATCCGGCTCGCCACCCAGATCGGCTCCGGACTCGTAGGCGTGCTGTACGTGCTGGACGAGCCGTCCATCGGCCTGCACCAGCGCGACAACCACCGGCTGATCGAGACGCTGGTCCGGCTCCGCGACATGGGCAACACGCTCATCGTCGTCGAGCACGACGAGGACACCATCAAGGTCGCCGACTGGGTCGTCGACATCGGCCCCGGCGCCGGTGAGCACGGTGGCAAGGTGGTCCACTCCGGCTCGCTCAAGGAGCTGCTCGGCAACGACGAGTCGATCACCGGCCAGTATCTGGTCGGCAAGAAGGCCATCGCGATGCCCGACATCCGGCGCCCGGTCGACCCGGCGCGCAGGCTCACGGTGCACGGAGCCCGGGAGAACAACCTCCAGGACATCGACGTCTCCTTCCCGCTCGGGGTGCTCACGGCCGTCACCGGAGTCTCGGGGTCGGGGAAGTCGACGCTGGTCAACGACATCCTCTACACCCACCTGGCGCGCGAGCTGAACGGCGCCAAGTCGGTCCCCGGGCGGCACACCCGGGTCGACGGCGACGACCTGGTCGACAAGGTGGTGCATGTCGACCAGTCGCCGATCGGCCGTACACCCCGGTCCAACCCGGCGACGTACACCGGCGTCTTCGACCATGTCCGCAAGCTGTTCGCCGAGACGATGGAGGCGAAGGTGCGCGGCTATCTGCCGGGCCGCTTCTCCTTCAACGTCAAGGGCGGCCGCTGCGAGAACTGCTCCGGCGACGGCACGATCAAGATCGAGATGAACTTCCTGCCGGACGTGTACGTCCCGTGCGAGGTCTGCCACGGGGCGCGGTACAACCGGGAGACGCTGGAGGTCCACTACAAGGGCAAGTCGATCGCCGAGGTGCTGGACATGCCGATCGAGGAGGGCCTGGAGTTCTTCGAGGCCGTCCCGACGATCGCCCGCCATCTCCGTACGCTTCACGAGGTGGGCCTCGGATACGTCAGGCTCGGCCAGTCCGCGCCGACGCTCTCCGGCGGTGAGGCGCAGCGCGTGAAGCTCGCGAGTGAGCTGCAGAAGCGCTCCACCGGCCGCACGGTCTACGTCCTGGACGAGCCGACCACCGGACTGCACTTCGAGGACATCAGCAAGCTCATCAAGGTGCTGTCCGGACTGGTCGACAAGGGCAACTCGGTGATCGTCATCGAGCACAACCTCGATGTCATCAAGACCGCGGACTGGGTCATCGACATGGGGCCCGAGGGTGGCAACGGCGGGGGCATGGTGGTCGCCGAGGGTACGCCGGAGCTGGTCGCGACGGTCCCGGCGAGCCACACGGGCAAGTTCCTCCAGGGCATCCTGGACGCGGACCGGGTGAGCGAGGCGGCGGTGCCCGCGGCGCGGAAGCCCGTGCGGAGGACGGCCGCGAAGAAGGCCGTGGCCGCGAAGTCGTCCCCTGCGCGGAGGACGGCGACGGCCAAGACGGATATCGGCGGGAGCGCGGCGACCAAGTCGGCCAAGACGGCTGCGGCGAAGAAGACGACCCGCGCACGCAAGGCCTGACGCGCCGCGCGTCGAGGTGACGGCTCCCGGCCGCCGGGCGGGGAACCGTCACCTCGTGGGCGGCCCCGACCGGTCGAGTCCGGCCACGCTCGGCTGCCGGCGGGTGACGGCCGGGCGTGGGTGGCAGTGACCGGCGATGGTCCGCCACCGTCCTGCTGCCGCAAGGAGCGGGTGGCCGGGCCCGCCGCCGACCCGGCCCGCGTCGGCCGCTGCGGGCCGGTCATGGCTGCTCAGGCGTGGCCGCGACCGGTCCTGATCAGGCATGACCGTCCAGGACCGGCCCGGCCGCAGGGCCGCCCGTCTCCGCCGGTATCGTCGGTTCTGTCACTGATGCCGGTGGTGCCCCGAGTGCCTTCCGGTACCCCTGATGCACCCGGCGTCTCCCCCGACGCCCCCTCTTCGTCCCACCCCTCTCACCCCGTGGAGTCCGCATGTCCGGCCAGCCCACCGCCCGCCGCACCGTGCTGAAGGGTGCCGCTCTCGCCGGTGTCGCCGGGCTGGGAGTGGCCGCCTGTTCGACCGAATCGAAGCTCGGGCACGCCCAGACGCCGACCCCCACCGCCCCCGTCGAGCTCGGCTCCCCGGACGAGGTGCCGGTCGGCGGGTCCAAGCTCTACCGCGAGCAGCGGGTCGTCGTCAGCTGCCCGGCCAAGGGCGAGTTCAAGGCGTTCAGCGCCCAGTGCACCCACGCGGGCTGCCTGCTGGACAAGGTCGAGGACAACGAGGGGAACTGCCCCTGCCACGGCAGCCGCTTCGACACGACCACCGGCGAGGCGGTGCAGGGTCCGGCCACCGTGCCGCTGCCCTCCGTCCCGGTCAAGGTCGAGGGCGGAAAGCTGATCGCCGGTCCTGACGCCTGACCCCCGACGCCCCGGGCCGGGTCACTCCCGGTCCCGGTCGATGCGCCCGCCGGCAGGCGCGCCCAGCGCGTCGAGCAGCCGCTCCTCCGCCCCGGCCGCCTTCATCGGTCAGCGATGCGATCGCGCCGCCGGGCGCGCGGCGTCCGTGGGGGCGTCCCCGACCCGCAGGAGCCGCAGCAGTGAGTCGCCCGGCAGCCGCAGCACTTCCTCCAGTGCTTCCACCGCCCGCAGGGACTCGGCGCGCTGCGGGCGCCGGGCGCCCTGCTGCCGGTAACTGAGGCTGGTCACACCGACCTTCACCCCGTTGTGTGCGCGATGGTGCTGCACCCGCTGGAGGGGGAGTCCGCGGACCGACGGAGCGGTGCGCGGCGCCAGACGGAACGGGTCGGTGTGCAGCACCTGCGCCGGTTCGACCTCGGTGTGCTGCATGACGCGCCTCCGGTGAACGTTCACGATACGGGCGGCGGGACCGCGCCGGTGGGAGCGGGGCGGCAGGTCGCCGGGGGCGGACCGTTCACGCATCCGCCTCACCGCTCACACCGGGATGTTCCCCCGCATTGAAGCGTGTTGATCCGTCCCCGACAACGGTTGACGCTCCCTCGGCAGCGTCCGGACGTTCCGATTGCCCCGCCCCGCCCCGCCCCGCCCCGCCCTGTCCACCGTCGTCGCCCCGCCCCGGCGGCCGCTCACGACGCCGACACCGACCCTGGACGCCCCTGCCCCGGTCCTTCGCCCGGGAGGGGCACTGGCCTGCACGGCGGTCTCCTCGGACGGCCGGAAGGCGTCCCTTTGGGCCGCCCCCGGGGCGGGGACGGCCGGCGCCCGGCAGGTGGTGAACATCGCCGGCGGCGACGACGGGACGCGGTACGCCACCGAGAGGGCCCGCAAGCTCCCCGGGGGCACGGTCTTCTTCCGCGAGCCGCGGATCGGCGCCCGGTATGTCCGGAAAAGTGGGCGCATGCTCCCGCGGGACCAGGACGCGGCCCGGGTGGTCGGCGCCCGTGGCCCGACATCGGACGCCCACCGCCCCGGGCGCAGGAGGATGACCGGGAACAGGCTCCTCGGCTCCGGCTGTGCCCGCTCCGGCAGGGCGGGCGGCTGCGCGGCGGCCGGCATCCCCCGGACGTCACCGCACTGTCACTGCCCGCAAGTAGGGTGGGAGGCATGGCAGACCCCTCCAGCTACCGCCCCAAGCCGGGACAGATCCCCGACTCCCCGGGGGTCTACAGATTCCGTGACGAGCACCGCCGGGTGATCTACGTCGGGAAGGCGAAGAGCCTGCGCCAGCGCCTGGCCAACTACTTCCAGGACCTGGCCAATCTCCACCCGCGTACGCGCACGATGGTCACCACGGCCGCCTCCGTCGAGTGGACCGTCGTCGCCACCGAGGTCGAGGCGCTCCAGCTGGAGTACTCCTGGATCAAGGAGTACGACCCCCGGTTCAACGTCAAGTACCGGGACGACAAGAGCTATCCGTACCTCGCGGTCACGCTCAACGAGGAGTTCCCGCGCGTGCAGGTCATGCGCGGCGCCAAGAAGAAGGGTGTGCGCTACTTCGGTCCGTACGGGCACGCCTGGGCGATCCGCGAGACCGTCGACCTGATGCTCCGGGTCTTTCCCGTACGTACGTGCTCCGCCGGTGTGTTCAAGAACGCCGCGCGGACCGGCCGCCCCTGTCTCCTCGGCTACATCGGCAAGTGCTCGGCGCCCTGCGTCGGCCGGGTCACCCCCGAGGAACACCGCGAACTGGCGGACGATTTCTGCGACTTCATGGCCGGCCGCACGGGCACGTACATCCGCCGCCTGGAGAAGGACATGATGGCGGCGGCCGAGGAGATGGAGTACGAGCGGGCGGCCCGGCTCCGCGACGACGTGGAGGCCCTCAAGCGGGCCATGGAGAAGAGCGCCGTCGTCCTCGCCGACGCCACCGACGCCGACCTGATCGCGCTCGCCGAGGACGAGCTCGAGGCCGCCGTGCAGATCTTCCACGTCCGCGGCGGCCGGGTGCGCGGCCAGCGCGGCTGGGTCACCGACAAGGTCGAGGCGGTCGACACCTCGGACCTCGTCGAGCACGCCCTGCAGCAGCTGTACGGGGAGGAGACGGGCGACTCCGTCCCCAAGGAGGTCCTCGTCCCGGCCCTTCCGGAGGACCCGGAAGCGGTCTCCCAGTGGCTCGCCGACCGCCGGGGCTCCCAGGTCAGCCTGCGCATCCCGCAGCGCGGCGACAAGAAGGACCTGATGGTGACGGTCCAGCGCAACGCCCAGCAGGCCCTGGGGCTGCACAAGACCAAGCGCGCCTCCGATCTGACGACCCGCTCCCGCGCCCTGGAGGAGATCGCCGAGGCGCTCGGCCTCGATTCGGCTCCGCTGCGCATCGAGTGCTTCGACATCTCCCATCTCCAGGGCGACGACGTGGTCGCCTCCATGGTCGTCTTCGAGGACGGTCTGGCCCGCAAGAGCGAGTACCGCCGCTTCCAGATCAAGGGCTTCGAGGGCCAGGACGACGTCCGCTCGATGCACGAGGTGATCGGCCGCCGCTTCAAGCGGTATCTGCAGGAGAAGGAGCGGACGGGGGAGTGGGAGGAGACCCCTGCCCCCACCGGAGCCGTCCCGGCCCCGGAAGCCTCCGATGCCGACCCCTTCGAGGTCGGGTCCCGCGAGGACGACGGCCGTCCCAAGAGGTTCGCCTACCCGCCGCAGCTCGTGGTGGTCGACGGCGGCCAGCCGCAGGTCGCCGCGGCCATGCGGGCCCTCGACGAGCTGGGGATCGACGACATCGCCGTCTGCGGCCTCGCCAAGCGTCTCGAAGAGGTCTGGCTGCCCGAGGACGACGACCCCGTGGTCCTGCCCCGCTCCAGCGAGGGCCTCTACCTCCTGCAGCGCGTCCGCGACGAGGCCCACCGTTTCGCCATCACCTACCAGCGCGCCAAGCGGGCCAAGCGCATCCGCTCCAGCCCTCTCGACGCGGTCGCCGGACTCGGCGAGACCAGGAAGCAGGCGTTGATCAAGCATTTCGGCTCCGTGAAGAAGCTGAAGCAGGCGACAATCGACGAGATCTGCGAGGTTCCGGGAATAGGCCGCAGGACGGCGGAATCAGTGGCTGTCGCCCTCGCCTCGACCACCCCGGCCGCGCCCGCCGTGAACACGGCGACAGGAGAGATCATTGAAGAGGACGACGGGGGCAGCGCAACATGACTGAGCACGAGCAGGAACAAGAGCACAACCAGCAGCACGAGCACGAGCACGAGCACGATCGCACAGACCGAGCAGACGGAGCAGGACACGTGAGTACGGGCACCACGATCGAGACGGGCGACGCCGGTGCGGCCATCCCCGAGCTGGTGATCATCTCCGGTATGTCGGGTGCCGGGCGGTCCACCGCCGCCAAATGTCTGGAGGACCTCGGCTGGTTCGTCGTCGACAACCTGCCGCCCGCGCTGATCCCCACCATGGTGGAGCTGGGTGCCCGGTCGCAGGGCAATGTGGCCCGGATCGCCGTCGTCGTCGACGTGCGCGGCCGCCGCTTCTTCGACAACCTCCGGGAATCCCTCGCCGACCTCGAGGCCAAGCACGTCACCCGGCGGATCGTCTTCCTGGAGTCGTCCGACGACGCGCTGGTCCGCCGCTTCGAATCGGTCCGCCGCCCGCACCCCCTCCAGGGTGACGGCCGCATCGTCGACGGCATCGCGGCGGAGCGCGACCTGCTGCGCGAGCTGCGCGGTGACGCCGACCTGGTGATCGACACCTCCAGCCTCAACGTGCACGAGCTGCGCGCCAAGATGGACGCCCAGTTCGCCGGCGACGAGGAGCCGGAGCTGCGGGCCACGGTGATGTCGTTCGGTTTCAAGTACGGCCTGCCGGTCGACGCCGACCTGGTGGTGGACTGCCGCTTCCTGCCCAACCCGCACTGGGTCCCGGAGCTGCGCCCGTTCACCGGGCTCAACGAGGAGGTGTCGGCGTACGTCTTCGACCAGCCGGGCGCCAAGGAGTTCCTCAACCAGTACACCGAGCTGCTGCAGCTCGTCGCCGCGGGCTACCGCCGCGAGGGCAAGCGCTATGTGACGATCGCCGTCGGCTGCACGGGGGGCAAGCACCGCTCCGTCGCGATGTCGGAGAAGCTCGCCGCGCGGCTCGCCACCGAAGGGATCGAGACCGTCCTCGTCCACCGGGACATGGGGCGCGAGTGACCAGCCGTAATCTGCGCCTGCGGCGGCTGCGCAGAGCCACCTCCGCGCTCTCCGCCCGTAAGCGCGGCGCCCCGCATCCCAAGGTCGTCGCCCTCGGCGGCGGAATGGGTCTGTCCGCGTCGCTCGCGGCGCTGCGCCGGATCACCGGCGATCTCACCGCCGTGGTCACCGTCGCCGACGACGGCGGCTCCAGCGGCCGGCTCCGCGAGGAGCTCGGCGTCCTGCCGCCCGGCGACCTCCGGAAGGCGCTCGCCGCGCTCTGCGGCGACGACGACTGGGGCCAGACCTGGGCCCAGGTCATCCAGCACCGCTTCCAGTCCAAGGGCGATCTGCATGAGCACGCGGTCGGCAATCTGCTGATCGTCGCCCTGTGGGAGCAGCTCGGCGACCATGTGCAGGCCCTGGACCTGGTCGGCAAGCTCCTCGGCGCGCACGGCCGGGTGCTGCCCATGTCCGCCGTGCCGCTGGAGCTCCAGGCGCTCGTACGGGGCCACGACCCGGCCCGTCCGGACCAGGTGGACACGGTGCGCGGCCAGGCGACGGTGGCGCTCACCCCCGGCGAGGTGCAGTCCGTGCACCTCGTCCCGAACGACCCGCCGGCCGTCCCGGAGGCGGTCGAAGCGGTCCTGGACGCGGACTGGGTGGTGCTCGGCCCGGGATCGTGGTTCTCCTCCGTGATCCCGCATCTGCTCGTACCGGAACTGCTCGACGCACTCGTCGTGACGAAGGCCCGCAAGGTCCTCTCGCTCAACCTCGCACCGCAACCCGGTGAAACTGATGGCTTCTCTCCGCAGCGTCATTTGGAGGTTTTGGGACGACACGCCCCTAAACTCGCCCTGGACGTGGTGCTGGCCGACGAAGCCGCCGTGCCCGATCGCGAGTCCCTCGCCGATGCCGCCAAGCGGCTCGGTGCCGCGGTCGAGCTGGCGCCGGTGGCCTCACCCGACGGCGTTCCGATCCATGATCCGGAGCTGTTGGCCGCCGCGTACGACCGTATTTTTCGGATGCATGGAAGGATCGGCCCATGGCGATGACGCCGGCGGTGAAGGACGAAATCTCTCGGCTTCCCGTGACCCGGACCTGCTGCAGGAAGGCAGAGGTTTCGGCGATTCTTCGGTTCGCGGGCGGGCTGCACCTGGTGAGTGGCCGGATTGTGATCGAGGCGGAGCTGGACACCGCAATGGCGGCGCGCCGGCTGAAGCGGGACATTCTCGAGATCTTCGGGCACAGCTCGGAGCTGATCGTGATGGCCCCCGGCGGTCTGCGGCGCGGCTCCCGCTATGTCGTACGGGTGGTGGCGGGCGGCGACCAGCTGGCCCGCCAGACGGGTCTGGTGGACGGCCGCGGCCGTCCGATCCGGGGTCTGCCGCCGCAGGTGGTCTCGGGGGCCACCTGTGATGCCGAGGCCGCCTGGCGCGGGGCCTTCCTGGCCCACGGCTCGCTCACCGAGCCGGGCCGCTCCTCCTCGCTGGAGGTGACCTGTCCGGGCCCGGAGGCGGCGCTCGCGCTGGTCGGCGCGGCCCGCAGGCTCTCCATCGCGGCGAAGGCACGCGAGGTGCGCGGCGTCGACCGGGTCGTCGTCCGCGACGGCGACGCGATCGGTGCCCTGCTCACCCGGCTCGGCGCCCATGAGTCGGTGCTGGCCTGGGAGGAGCGGCGGATGCGCCGCGAGGTCCGCGCCACCGCCAACCGGCTGGCCAACTTCGACGACGCCAATCTGCGCCGCTCCGCGCGGGCCGCGGTGGCGGCGGGTGCCCGCGTGGGGCGTGCTCTGGAGATCCTGGGCGAAGAGGTGCCCGAGCATCTCGCGGCGGCCGGACGGCTGCGCATGGAGCACAAGCAGGCCTCCCTGGAGGAACTGGGCGCGCTCGCCGACCCGCCGCTGACGAAGGACGCGGTGGCCGGCCGGATCCGCCGGCTCCTGGCCATGGCCGACAAGCGGGCCCAGGACCTCGGTATCCCGGGGACGGAATCCACCCTGAGTGAGGAGCTCGCCGACGGCCTGGTGGGCTGAGCGGAAACGGCGGCGAAATTCGGCCGAAATCGGAACACGCTGCATACGCACAGGTGTTGACGGACAGTAATCATGGTTGCGTGTGCAGCTGAGTATCCGGAGGCCCGTACTCATACCGGGGAGTACGGGCCTCCGCGGCGCTTCCGACGCCGCTCGATGTCACTCACGGGCCCTTGGAGAGGTAGGGTCGGAGGCGGTCGGGGACATCCCTATACAACTCGCCGGCGTCGAAAACCGGCGTACCTAACGAGGAGATCGGTTCGTGACGATCCGCGTAGGCATCAACGGCTTTGGCCGCATCGGTCGTAACTACTTCCGCGCGCTGCTGGAGCAGGGTGCGGACATCGAGATCGTGGCTGTCAACGACCTGGGTGACACTGCGACCACGGCCCACCTTCTGAAGTACGACACCATTCTGGGTCGTCTGAAGGCCGAGGTCAGCCACACCGCCGACAGCATCACCGTCGACGGCCACACCATCAAGGTGCTCTCCGAGCGCAACCCGGCCGACATCCCCTGGGGCGAGCTGGGCGTCGACGTCGTCATCGAGTCGACCGGCATCTTCACGAAGAAGGCCGACGCCGAGAAGCACATCGCCGGTGGTGCCAAGAAGGTCCTCATCTCGGCTCCGGCCAAGGACGAGGACATCACCATCGTGATGGGCGTCAACGAGGACAAGTACGACGCGGCCAAGCACCACGTCATCTCCAACGCCTCCTGCACCACCAACTGTGTTGCGCCGATGGCCAAGGTTCTGGACGAGAACTTCGGCATCGTCAAGGGCCTCATGACGACGGTTCACGCGTACACGAACGACCAGCGCATCCTGGACTTCCCGCACTCCGACCTGCGTCGCGCCCGCGCCGCCGCGGAGAACATCATCCCGACCACGACCGGTGCCGCCAAGGCCACCGCTCTGGTGCTCCCTCAGCTCAAGGGCAAGCTCGACGGCATCGCGATGCGCGTTCCGGTCCCGACCGGCTCGGTCACCGACCTGGTCATCACGCTGGAGCGCGAGGTCACTCGCGACGAGGTCAACGCCGCCTTCCAGAAGGCCGCCGAGGGCCCCCTCAAGGGCAAGCTCGTCTACACCCAGGACCCGATCGTGTCCTCGGACATCGTCTCGGACCCGGCGTCCTGCACCTTCGACTCCCTGCTGACCATGGCAGAGGGTACGCAGGTCAAGGTCATCGGCTGGTACGACAACGAGTGGGGCTACTCCAACCGCCTCGTCGACCTGACCGTGTTCGTCGGCAGCCAGCTCTGACCGTCGAATCGGCAGGCACCTCGATGTGAGCACGGGGCTCGGACGGCGCAACGCAGCGCCGTTCGAGCCCCGTTGCATGCTTTTCCGCCCTCCAAGGAGTCCAGCAAGATGAAGACGATCGACGAACTTCTCACCGAAGGGGTCACCGGCAAGCGCGTATTCGTCCGCGCCGACCTCAACGTGCCGCTGAGCGGCACCACCATCACCGACGACGGCCGCATCCGCGCCGTTCAGCCGACCGTGGAGAAGCTCGCCGCGGCCGGTGCGAAGGTCATCGTCGCCTCGCACCTGGGCCGCCCCAAGGGCGCCCCGGACCCGGCCTTCTCCCTGGCCCCCGCCGCCGCCCGGCTCGGCGAGCTGATCGGCGCCGACGTCGCCTTCGCCACCGACACGGTCGGCGAGTCCGCCCGCGCCACGGTCGCGGCCCTCACCGACGGCCGGGTCGCCGTCATCGAGAACCTCCGCTTCAACCCCGGCGAGACGTCGAAGGACGACGCCGAGCGCGGCGCGTTCGCCGACCGGCTCGCCGAACTCGCCGATGTGTACGTGGGCGACGGCTTCGGAGCGGTCCACCGCAAGCACGCCTCGGTCTTCGACCTCCCGGCCCGGCTGCCGCACGCCGCGGGCGACCTGATCGCCACCGAGGTCGGCGTCCTGAAGAAGCTCACCGAGGACGTCGCGCGTCCCTACGCCGTCGTGCTCGGCGGCTCCAAGGTCTCCGACAAGCTCGGCGTCATCGACCACCTCCTGGAGCGGGCCGACCGCATCCTCATCGGCGGTGGCATGGCGTACACCTTCCTCAAGGCCCAGGGCCACGAGGTCGGCAGCTCCCTCCTGCAGGAGGACCAGATCCCGGCGGTGCTGGAGTACCTGAGGCGCGCCGAGGAGAAGGGCGTGGAGTTCGTGCTCCCCGTCGACGTCGTGGTCTCCGAGCAGTTCCCGGACCTCAAGACCAAGGCGCCGACCCAGCACAGCACCGTGCCCGCGCACGCCATCCCGGCCGGCGTGATGGGTCTGGACAACGGACCCGAGACCAACAAGCTGTACGCCTCGAAGCTCGCCGACGCCGTCACCGTCTTCTGGAACGGCCCGATGGGCGTCTTCGAGCACCCCGATTACGCCGAGGGCACCCGGGCCGTCGCCCAGGCCCTCGTCGACTCCTCGGGCTTCAGTGTCGTCGGCGGTGGCGACTCCGCCGCTGCCGTCCGCATCCTGGGCTTCGACGAGAACGCATTCGGCCACATCTCGACCGGTGGCGGCGCCAGCCTCGAATACCTCGAGGGCAAGACGCTTCCCGGCCTCGCCGCACTGGAGGACTGACCTTTCATGAGCACCCGTACCCCGCTGATGGCGGGCAACTGGAAGATGAACCTCAACCACCTCGAGGCCATCGCACACGTCCAGAAGCTCGCCTTCGCCCTGGCCGACAAGGACTACGACGCCGTCGAGGTCGCCGTCCTGCCGCCCTTCACCGATCTGCGCTCGGTGCAGACGCTGGTCGACGGCGACAAACTGAAGATCAAGTACGGCGCCCAGGACATCTCGGCGCACGACTCCGGCGCGTACACCGGTGAGATCTCCGGTCCCATGCTCGCCAAGCTGAAGTGCACCTTTGTGGCCATCGGTCACTCGGAGCGCCGCCAGTACCACCACGAGACCGACGAGATCGTCAACGCCAAGATCAAGGCCGCGTACAAGCACGGCCTCACCCCGATCCTGTGCGTCGGCGAGGAGGAGTCGGTCCGCGAGGAGGGCGGCCACGTCGCGCACACGCTCGCGCAGGTGGACGGGGCGCTCAAGGACATCCCGGCCGAGCAGGCCGAGACCATCGTGATCGCGTACGAGCCGGTCTGGGCCATCGGGACCGGTAAGGTCTGCGGCGCCGACGACGCACAGGAGGTCTGCGGGGCCATCCGCGGCCGGCTCGCCGAGTTGTACTCCCAGGAGCTGGCCGACGCGGTCCGTATTCAGTACGGCGGCTCGGTGAAGTCCGGGAATGTTGCCGAGATCATGGCAAAGCCCGACATCGACGGTGCGCTGATCGGTGGCGCCGCTCTCGACGCGGACGAATTCGTCAAGATCGTCCGCTTCCGCGACCAGTGAGTATGCGGTAGCGCCGATCCGTCGTACCCTTGCGGGGGCCGAGGAGGTGCGTCCTCCCGGCCCCCGTTGTCCGTCAGATCCGTTAGAGCAGTCCAAGGGAATTCCGGAAAGTAGGGACCAGCCGTGGTTATGGGGTTCTCGATCGCCCTGATCGTCTTCAGCCTGCTGCTGATGCTGCTGGTGCTGATGCACAAGGGAAAGGGCGGCGGCCTCTCCGACATGTTCGGTGGCGGTATGCAGTCGTCCGTCGGTGGCTCCTCGGTCGCCGAGCGAAACCTCGACCGGATCACCGTGGTGGTCGGTCTGGCTTGGTTCGCATGCATTGTTGTGCTTGGTCTGCTGATGAAGCTGGACAACTGACCCGGCGTCCGCGATTCCCGGTGAGGGTGTAACTCCTTTCACTGGACGCGCGTTGGGCCTTACGTAGACTGGGGCATCTTCGAGCACCATCACGCAGGGAGTTACGACCGTGGCAAGTGGCAACGCGATCCGGGGAAGCCGGGTCGGAGCGGGGCCGATGGGGGAGGCCGAGCGGGGCGAGTCCGCGCCGCGCCTCCGCATCTCCTTCTGGTGCTCGAACGGGCACGAGACGCAGCCGAGCTTCGCCAGTGACGCGCAGACACCGGACACTTGGGACTGCCCGCGCTGCGGCTTCCCGGCCGGTCAGGACCGGGACAACCCGCCGGACCCGCCGCGCACCGAACCGTACAAGACGCACCTTGCGTACGTACGTGAGCGGCGCAGCGATGCGGACGGCGAGGCCATTCTCGCCGAGGCCCTGGCCAAACTCCGGGGCGAAATCTAGTTCTTGTTCACCGGCCGGTCACCCCATGGGTGCCCGGCCGGAGTGCATTTGTCGGCGCCGCAGCTCTCCGTCACCTCGTCGACCCCTCTGATCAATTAAGTTGGAGGGGCAGCGGGGCATGGGCACGTACGAGAAGAAGTGGGCTGATATCCGGGATGAACGCACAAAGCCGAACCAAGCTGAATCAGACGCCCGAGTGGACCGCTCTCGGCAAGCACCGCGAGCAGTTCGGGCAGACGCATCTGCGGCAGCTGTTCGCCGACGATCCGGAGCGCGGGGCCGGATATACCCTCCGGGTCGGCGATCTGTATCTCGACTACTCCAAGCACCTGGTCACCGACGAGACGCTCCGACTGCTGCGCGAGCTCGCCGACGCCACCGGAGTCGCCGAGCTGCGTGACGCGATGTTCCGCGGCGAGAAGATCAATACCACCGAGGACCGCGCCGTCCTGCACACCGCGCTGCGCGCCCCGCGCGACGCCGTGATCGAGGTCGACGGCGAGAACGTGGTGCCTGCCGTGCACGCCGTGCTCGACAAGATGGCGGCCTTCGCCGACCGCATCAGGTCGGGGGAGTGGACCGGCCACACCGGCAAGCCGATCAAGAACATCGTCAACATCGGCATCGGCGGCTCCGACCTCGGCCCCGCCATGGCGTACGAGGTGCTGCGCTCCTTCACGGACCGCTCGCTCACCGTCCGCTTCGTGTCGAACGTCGACGGCGCCGACCTGCACGAGGCCGTTCGCGACCTCGACCCCGCCGAGACGCTGTTCATCGTCGCGTCGAAGACCTTCACCACGATCGAGACGATCACCAACGCCACCTCCGCCCGCAACTGGCTGCTGACCGGCCTTCGCGCCGAGCAGGACGCGGTCGCGAAGCACTTCGTGGCGCTCTCGACCAATGCCGAGAAGGTCGCGGACTTCGGCATCGACATCGCCAACATGTTCGAGTTCTGGGACTGGGTCGGCGGCCGCTACTCGTACGACTCGGCCATCGGCCTCTCGCTGATGATCGCCATCGGACCGGACCGGTTCCGCGAGATGCTCGACGGCTTCCACCTCGTCGACGAACACTTCCGCACCGCCCCGGCGGAGGCCAACGCCCCTCTGCTGCTCGGCCTGCTGGGCGTCTGGTACGGCGGATTCTTCGACGCCCAGTCGCATGCCGTACTGCCGTACAGCCACTATCTGTCCAAGTTCACCGCCTACTTGCAGCAGCTGGACATGGAGTCCAACGGCAAGTCCGTGGACCGGCACGGCAATCCGGTCGAGTGGCAGACCGGACCGGTCGTCTGGGGCACGCCCGGCACCAACGGACAGCACGCCTACTACCAGCTGATCCACCAGGGCACCAAGGTCATCCCGGCCGACTTCATCGGCTTCGCCGAGCCGGTCGCCGACCTGCTGCCCGGGCTCGTCGCCCAGCACGATCTGCTGATGGCCAACTACTTCGCCCAGACCCAGGCGCTGGCCTTCGGCAAGACGCCGGACGAGGTCCGCGCGGAGGGCGTCGCCGAGGAGCTGGTGCCGCACAAGACGTTCCGGGGCAACCACCCCACGACGACGATCCTCGCGGACAGCCTGACGCCGTCCGTGCTCGGCCAGCTCATCGCGCTGTACGAGCACAAGGTCTTCGTCCAGGGCGCCGTCTGGAACATCGACTCCTTCGACCAGTGGGGCGTCGAGCTCGGCAAGGTTCTCGCCAAGAAGATCGAGCCGGTGCTGACCGAGGGCACAGGGGGCGAGCAGCTGGACAGCTCGACCGCCGCCCTCGTCGCCGCGTACCGCACGCGGCGGGGCCGCTGATCCGATGACCACGGGGGAGAGGACGGTGCGGCTCCGGCCGCCGAACAACACGCTGGACCCGAGGGCCGTCGGCTGGTGGCGGACCCAGTGGCTGCTGCTGACCGCGGCGCCGGTGGCCGTCCTGGCTGTGCTGGCCGCGCTCATCGCGCCCGCCCGGTTCTGGCTGCTGCTGCCCGCCGTGGTCCTCGCGGTCCTCGGCGCGGCCTGCGCCGTCCTCTTCCCCCGCTGGTGGTACCGCACCCACCGCTGGGAGGTCACCGGCGAGGCGGTGTACGTCAGGACCGGCGTGATCCGACAGGAGTGGCGGATCGCGCCGATGTCCCGGATCCAGACCGTCGACACCGTGCGCGGCCCGCTGGAGCAGCTCTACAGGCTGGCCTCGGTCACCGTGACCACCGCCTCCTCCAAGGGGGCCCTGAAGATCGAGGGCCTCGACCACGAGCTCGCCGCCGAACTGGCCGAGCGGCTGACCCGGATCACCCAGGACACGCCCGGGGACGCCACGTGAGTGAGGTCGTGGACGGCACGGGCAGCGAGCGGCCCGCCCCACCGGCCGGCATATCGGACCGGGACCGTACGGACCCCGGGACGACCGCCGGAGCCGACTGGCGGCAGCTCGACCGGCGTACGGTCCTCGTCACCGCGCTCGTCTCGGCCGGCGTGGCGGCCGGTGCCGCGGTGCCCACCACGCTCGGCCTGGCCGGACGGCTCGGCCTCGCGGCCGCCGTCGCCTGGGTGCTGACCGGCGCGCTCGCACTGATCGGCTGCGGCGCGGGCGGCGACTACATACGCTGGCGCCGCACCCGCTATCGCATCGGCACGGAACGCATCGAGCTCCACACCGGGCTGCTGCTGGTCAAGAAGCGTTCACTGGCCCGCGAACGCATCCGCAGCGTCGACCTCACCGCCCACCCCCTGCTGCGGATCCTCGGCCTCGTCACCGTTCGGATCGGTACCGGTGAGCACACCGGCAACGAGGCCACTCTGGAGCTCGACCCGGTCCGCAGGAGCGAGGGCGAGCGGCTCCGCCACGAGCTGCTGACCCGCGCGGCCACCGATGTGCCCGGCACCCACCGCGAGGGCGAGCTCGCCGCACTCGACCCGCGCTGGATCCGCTACGCACCGGTCTCGTTCGTCACCCCCGCCCTCGGCGGTGCGGCGGCCGGGGCGGTGCTGCAGGTCAGCGACTGGTTCGGGGAACAGGGCCAGGTGCTCCACTGGATCGGCGACCGATTCCGGGACACCTCGCTGCTCACGATGGCCGTGGTCCTCGTCGCCACCGTGACGGTCGCCGGGGTCTTCGGCGCGCTCGGCCTCTGGGTCGAGATGTGGTGGAGCTACCGCCTGGAGCGCGAACCCGGCGGCACCCTGCGGATCCGGCGGGGGCTCCTCACCTCCCGGTCCGTCACCATCGAGGAGCGCCGACTGCGCGGCGTCGACATCGTCGAACCGCTCGGCATCCGGCTGTTCGGCGCCGCCCGGGTGGACGCGATCACCACCGGCCTCGCCAAGGACGACGAGGAGCAGCACGGCGACCACAACACCCTGCTGCCCGCAGCGCCCCGCAGCGTCGCCGACGCGGTGGCCGCCGACGCGCTGCGCGAGACCACGGCCCCCACCGGTGCCCCGCTGGTCCCGCACCCCCTTGCGGCCCGTGGCAGACGGTTGCGCCGGGCGGTCCTGGCCGTCCTGGCACCCGTGCTGATCCTCGGTGTCCTGGGCGTGCTGCTGACGCCCGTCCTGGTGTGGGTTGCCCTGGGCTGCGCCGTGGTGGGGCTGCCGGCCGGCGTGTTCCTGGCCCGTGATGCGTACCGCGGCCTGGGACACGCCCTCAGCGGTGACTATCTGGTGACCCGTTCCGGCACCGTACGGCGGTCCACCGCCGCACTGGAGCGGGCCGGAGTGATCGGCTGGACGGTCAGGCAGTCGTACTTCCAGCGGCGGGCGGGGCTGCTGAGCGTGACCGCCACGACGGCGGCCGGAGCGGGCGCCTACACGGTGTACGACGCCGGTACGAGCGAGGGCCTCGACTTCGCATCCGAGGCGGTCCCCGGCCTGCTGGAGCCCTTCCTGGAGCGCACGCCGCCGCACGCCTGACCCCGCTCCGGTGTCAGGCGGAACGGACGTCGTCCGCCCGCGGACCCTTCGGGCCGTCGACGACCGGGACTCGACGCGCCCGCCCTCGGCGACGGTCCGGCCGTCCCGGGTGTCGCGCCCTCGCCGTAGCACGTGACGTCGCCCTGAGCCGGGTTTGTCCCCGGGTGGGATCGAGTGCGCCGATGCGGCACCGCAGACGGCCGGTGGCACGGCCCCGGCTCGGCGGATCGCTCCCACGGGCGCCGGACAGCAGACAGGCCCGGTCCGCTCCTGGGAGCGAACCGGGCCTGCTGTCAGCCGTGCTGACGACCACTCAGGGAGAGGCCGGCGGATACAGCGCGCGCGGCAGCTGCGAGGCCGCCGCCGAGTCCAGCAGCCACAGCGTGCGGCTGCGTCCGTACGCGCCCGCCGCCGGGGCCTGGATCTCCCCGGCGCCCGACAGTGCGATGGCGGCGGCCTCCGCCTTGTCCTCGCCCGCCGCGAGCAGCCACACCTCGCGCGCGGCCCGGATCGCGGGCAGCGTCAACGAGATGCGGGTGGGCGGCGGCTTGGGAGCGCCGTGCACACCGACGACGGTGCGCTCGGTCTCCCGCACCGCGGGCAGCTCCGGGAAGAGCGACGCGACATGTGTGTCCGGGCCCACGCCCAGCATCAGCACGTCGAACGTCGGGACCGGGCCGTGGTCCTCCGGACGGGAGGCGGTGGCCAGTTCGGCGGCGTACGTGGCCGCGGCGGCGTCGGCGTCGTTGCCGCAGGGACCGTCCGAAGCGGGCATCGCATGGACCCGGGACGGGTCGAGCGGCACCGAGTCCAGCAGGGCCTCACGGGCCTGCGTGACATTGCGCTCCGGATCGCCGTCCGGCAGGAACCGCTCGTCGCCCCACCACAGGTCGAGCCGCAACCAGTCGATCGCGTCCCGGGCGGGTGCGGCGGCGAGCGCGGCCAGCAGGCCGTTGCCGTTGCGCCCACCGGTGAGGACCACCGAGGCGTAGCCGCGCGCGGCCTGGGCGTCCACGATCTTCGTGATCAGCCGGGCCGCGGCGGCCTGCGCCATCAGCTCCTTGTCGTGGTGCACGACAAGTTGAGGGGCACTCACTTCGCTGCCGCCCTCTTCGCCGCGGTCTTCTTCGCCGCGGTCGGGGTGTCGGCGGGCTCGGCGGCCTTCGGTGCGGCGGGCTCGGGCGCCGCCGCGTCGGCCAGATTCTCCACACCGAACTTCACCGCGGACTCGTAGGTGTTGTCCGGGTCCAGACGGCGCAGCTCCTCGGCGAGCAGCTCGGCGGTCTCCCGCCGCTTGAGCGCCACCGCACGGTTCGGCTGTCCCTCCATGGAGAGTGTGGCCAGCGAACCGTCCGGGCGGTCCAGGACGATGGTGCCGCCCTTGGTCTCCATCCGTACGGCCGTCAGGCCGGGACCGGCGGACTGCGTGCGCCGCACCGGTACCTTGAGCCGGTCCGCGAGCCACATGGCGAGCAGCTCGCAGCTGGGGTTCTCCGACTCGCCCTCGACCGTCGCCGACAGCACCTCGACGGGCTTCTGGTCGAGCGCGGCCGCCAGCATCGAACGCCACGGGGTGATGCGGGTCCAGGACAGATCCGTGTCGCCCGGGGTGTACGACTGGGCGCGCGCCGCGAGTTCGGCGCCCGGCGCCTCCGCCGAGTAGGCGTCCGTGATCCGGCGCTGGGCGAGCGCGCCCAGCGGGTCCTTCGCCGGGTCGGACGGTGCGTCCTCGGGCCACCACAGCACGACCGGGGCGTCCGGCAGCAGCAGTGGCAGGACCACCGACTGGGCGTGGTTGGCCAGTTCACCGTGGAGGCGCAGGACGATGGTCTCGCCGGAGCCCGAGTCGGAACCGACCCGTACCTCGGCGTCGAGCCGCGCGTCGCGCCGGCTGCGCGGCGAGCGGCTGACCCGCTTGATCACCGCGATGATCCGTGAGGGGTGCTCGCGGGAGGAGTCGCTCGCCGCCTTGAGGGCGTCGTACGCGTTCTCCTCGTCGGTGACGATGACCAGGGTCAGCACCATGCCGATGGCCGGCGTGCCGACGGCACGCCGAGCCGACACCAGCGCCTGGTTGATCTTGCTGGAGGTGGTTTCCGTGAGGTCGATCTTCATGGCCGACGCCAGCTCCGTCCGTCTCGTGCGAGCATCTCGTCCGCCTCTGCCGGACCCCAGGTGCCCGCCGGGTACTGCGCGGGCTTGCCGTGCTTGTCCCAGTACTCCTCGATCGGGTCGAGGATGTTCCAGGAGAGCTCGACCTCCTGGTGGCGGGGGAAGAGGTTGGCGTCGCCCAGCAGCACATCGAGGATGAGCCGCTCGTACGCCTCCGGGCTGGACTCGGTGAAGGACTCGCCGTAGGCGAAGTCCATCGTGACGTCCCGCACCTCCATGGAGGTGCCGGGCACCTTGGAGCCGAACCGCACGGTCACACCCTCGTCCGGCTGGACCCGGATGACCAGTGCGTTGCCGCCCAGCTCCTCCGTGGCCCCGGACTCGAACGGCAGGTACGGGGCGCGCTTGAAGACGACCGCGATCTCCGTGACCCGGCGGCCGAGCCGCTTTCCGGTACGGAGGTAGAACGGCACGCCCGCCCAGCGGCGGTTGTTGATCGTCAGCTTGATCGCGGCGAAGGTGTCGGTCTTCGACTTGGGGTCGATGCCGTCCTCCTCCAGATAGCCGAGGACCTCTTCGCCGCCCTGCCAGGCGTGCGCGTACTGGCCGCGCACGGTGTGCTTGCCCAGGTCCTCCGGCAGTTCGACCGCCGTGAGCACCTTGAGCTTCTCGGCGACCAGGGCCTTCGGATGGAAGGAGCCGGGCTCCTCCATCGCGGTCAGCGCCAGCAGCTGCAGCAGGTGGTTCTGGATGACGTCACGGGCGGCGCCGATGCCGTCGTAGTAGCCGGCCCGGCCGCCGATGCCGATGTCCTCGGCCATCGTGATCTGGACGTGGTCGACGTAGCTCCGGTTCCAGATCGGCTCGAACATCGTGTTGGCGAACCGCAGCGCCAGGATGTTCTGGACCGTCTCCTTGCCCAGGTAGTGGTCGATCCGGAAGACCTCGTTGGGCGGGAACACGTCGTGCACGAGCTGGTTGAGCTCCTGCGCACTGGTGAGGTCGTGACCGAACGGCTTCTCGATGACGGCGCGCCGCCAGGACCCCTCCGTCTGCTCGGCCAGCCCGTGCTTCTTCAGCTGCTGGACGACCTTCGGGAAGAACTTCGGCGGCACGGACAGGTAGAAGGCGAAGTTGCCGCCCGTGCCCTGTTCCTTGTCGAGCTCCTGGATGGTGGCCTTCAGGGTTTCGAAGGCCTCGTCGTCGTCGAAGTTGCCCTGGACGAAGCGCATCCCCTGGATGAGCTGCTGCCAGACCTCCTCGCGGAACGGCGTGCGTGCGTGCTGCTTGACGGCGTCGTGGACCTCTTGGGTGAAGTCCTCGTCCTGCCACTCGCGGCGCGCGAAGCCGATGAGCGAGAAGCCCGGTGGCAGCAGGCCGCGGTTGGCCAGGTCATAGACAGCGGGCATCAGCTTTTTACGGGACAAATCGCCCGTGACGCCAAAGATCACCAGGCCCGACGGCCCCGCGATACGCGGGAGCCGGCGGTCCTGGGCGTCACGGAGCGGGTTGGCTCCGGGAACACCAGACAAAGTGGTCAGCCCTCCGAAGGGGCGAGGCGCTTGAGCTCCGCCTCGGTGGAGTTGAGCAGGTCGATCCAGGACGCCTCGAACTTCTCGACGCCCTCGTCCTCGAGGAGCTGCACGACGTCGTCGTAGGAGATCCCGAGCTTCGCGACGGCTTCGAGCTCGGCCTTCGCCTGCTCGTAGGTGCCGGCGACGGTGTTGCCGGTGACCTGGCCGTGGTCGGCCGTGGCCTCCAGGGTTGCCTCGGGCATGGTGTTCACCGTGCCCGGGGCGACCAGGTCGACGACGTACAGCGTGTCCTTGTACGCGGGGTCCTTGACACCGGTGGAGGCCCACAGCGGACGCTGCTTGTTGGCCTGCGCCTTGTCCAGGGCCGCCCAGCGGTCGGAGGAGAAGACCTCCTCGTACGCCTGGTACGCCAGCCGGGCGTTGGCGAGCGCCGCCTTGCCCTTCAGCGCCTTGGCCTCGTCGGTGCCGATCGCGTCGAGGCGCTTGTCGATCTCCGAGTCCACACGGGACACGAAGAACGAAGCCACCGAGTGGATCCGGGAGATGTCCAGGCCCGCGGCCTGTGCCTTCTCCAGGCCCGCCAGGTAGGCGTCCATGACCTCGCGGTAGCGCTCCAGCGAGAAGATCAGGGTGACATTGACGCTGATGCCCTTGCCGATGACCTCGGTGATCGCGGGCAGACCGGCCTTCGTCGCCGGGATCTTGATGAGCGTGTTCGGCCGGTCGACCAGCCAGGCCAGCTGCTTGGCCTCGGCGATCGTGGCGTGGGTGTGGTGGGCCAGACGCGGGTCGACCTCGATGGAGACCCGGCCGTCCTGGCCGCCCGTGGCGTCGAAGACCGGGCGCAGGATGTCGGCGGCGTCGCGGACGTCCGCCGTCGTGATCATGCGGATGGCCTCGTCGACGGTGACCTTGCGGGTCGCCAGGTCGGTGAGCTGCTGCTCGTAGCCGTCTCCGTGCGAGATCGCCTTCTGGAAGATGGACGGGTTGGTGGTGACGCCCACGACGTGCTGCTGGTCGATCAGCTCGGCGAGGTTGCCGGAGGTGATCCGCTTGCGCGACAGGTCATCGAGCCAGATCGCCACGCCCTCGTCGGAAAGGCGCTTGAGTGCGTCTGTCATGAGAATTGCATCTCCTACTAGTCGTATAACGGCGTCAGCGCGCGGCGGCGGCGAGAGATTCCCGCGCGGCGGCGGCAACGTGCTCACCGGTGAAACCGAACTCGCGGAAGAGGACCTTGGCGTCGGCCGAGGCACCGAAGTGCTCCAGCGAGACGATCCGGCCGGCGTCTCCGACATACCGGTACCAGGTCAGGCCGATGCCCGCCTCGACGGCGACACGCGCCTTCACGGACGGCGGCAGAACACTGTCCTTGTACGCCTGGTTCTGCTCCTCGAACCACTCGACCGACGGCATCGAGACCACCCGGGTCGGGATGCCGGCCGCCTGCAGCTCCTCGCGCGCCTCGACGGCGAGGTGGACCTCGGAGCCCGTGCCGATCAGGAGGACCTGCGGCTCTGTGTTCTGGCCCTCGGGCCCTTCGGCCTCGAACAGCACGTAGCCGCCCTTGGCCGCATCCTCGTTCGCCTCGTACGTCGGCACGCCCTGACGGGTCAGCGCCAGACCGTGCGGGGCGCCCTTGCCGAACACCTTCGTGTAGCGGCGCAGGATCTCGCGCCAGGCGATGGAGGTCTCGTTGGCGTCGGCCGGGCGGACGATGTTCAGGCCCGGGATGGCGCGCAGCGAGGCCAGGTGCTCCACCGGCTGGTGGGTCGGGCCGTCCTCGCCGAGACCGATCGAGTCGTGCGTCCACACGTACGTCACCGGCAGGTGCATCAGCGCGGACAGTCGCACGGCGTTGCGCATGTAGTCGGAGAACACCAGGAAGGTGCCGCCGTAGATGCGGGTGTTGCCGTGCAGTGCGATGCCGTTCATGGCCGCGGCCATGGCGTGCTCGCGGATACCGAAGTGGATCGTGCGGCCGTACGGGTCCGCGCCCGGCAACGGGTTGCCCGCCGGGAGGAACGACGACGTCTTGTCGATCGTCGTGTTGTTCGAGCCCGCGAGGTCGGCGGATCCGCCCCACAGCTCGGGGATGATCTCGCCGAGCGCCTGCAGCACCTTGCCGGAGGCGGCGCGGGTGGCGACGCCCTTGCCCGGCTCGAAGACCGGAAGGCTGTCCTCCCAGCCCTCGGGCAGCTCGCCCGCGGAGATCCGGTCGAACTCGGCGGCGCGCTCCGGGTTGGCGGTGCGCCACGCGGCGAACGACTTCTCCCACTCGCCCTTGGCCTCACGGCCGCGGTCCAGCGCCTCACGGGTGTGCGCGATGACCTCGTCGGAGACCTCGAAGGTCTTCTCCGGGTCGAAGCCCAGGACCTTCTTGGTCGCCGCGACCTCGTCCTCACCGAGTGCCGAGCCGTGCGAGGCCTCGGTGTTCTGGGCGTGCGGGGCCGGCCAGGCGATGATCGAGCGGGCCGCGATGAACGACGGGCGCTCGGTCTCGGCCTTGGCCGCCTGCAGAGCCTTGTAGAGACCCGCGGGGTCCAGGTCGCCGTTCGGCAGCTGCTCGACGCGCTGGACGTGCCAGCCGTACGCCTCGTAGCGCTTCAGGGTGTCCTCGGAGATCGCGGTCTCCGTGTCGCCCTCGATGGAGATGTGGTTGTCGTCCCACAGCAGGACCAGGTTGCCGAGCTTCTGGTGCCCGGCCAGCGAGGAGGCCTCCGCGGAGATGCCCTCCTGGAGGCAGCCGTCGCCGGCGACGACCCAGACCATGTGGTCGAACGGGGAGGTGCCGGGGGCCGCCTCCGGGTCGAACAGGCCGCGCTCGTAGCGGGCGGCCATGGCCATGCCCACGGCATTGGCGACACCCTGGCCCAGCGGGCCCGTCGTCGTCTCGACACCGGTGGTGTGGCCGTACTCCGGGTGACCCGGGGTCTTCGAGCCCCAGGTGCGGAACGCCTTGAGGTCATCGAGCTCGAGGCCGTACCCGGCCAGGTAGAGCTGGATGTAGAGGGTCAGGCTCGTGTGACCCGCCGAGAGCACGAACCGGTCGCGACCGGTCCAGTCCGCGTCGGCGGGGTCGTGCCGCATCACCTTCTGGAAGAGCGTGTACGCGGCGGGAGCGAGGCTCATCGCCGTACCCGGGTGGCCGTTTCCGACCTTCTGTACGGCGTCAGCGGCAAGGACGCGGACAGTGTCCACGGCCCGCTGGTCCAATTCGGTCCACTGGAGGTCTGTGGTGGTCGGCTTGGTGCTCACCCTGAGTCAGGGCTCCTCTCCACTGTTGTAAACCGGTGACTGGTGACCGCACCGGGCATCGTCGAGCCTACCCCCGACGCAACACGCATTTTCCGGCTGCTTTCCAGGGTGCAGGCGACCCGCGGAGTTCGCCTCCCGTATGAGCGCAACGGCTCACTTCTGCGCTACTCCGATGAGCGCGACTCCTTACTTATGCGCTCATCGGGCACGTTGCTTCGGCGCGACTCCAACACGACCCCACCCCCGCGAAGAACGGCCTGTCCTCAACGTCTACAGTGGTCTGGTTCGCGCAAGTCTTTACTGGGCCTTCATGCCCGGAGCTTGCTGGGATTTCTCTGTCAGGGGTGTGCGTGACGGCCGTCGAGTCCCGACCCGCAGGGGTCGCCTTGACTCCGAGCCCAGGGGGCCATCGCCCGTTCGGGGCCCGTATCAAGGCATTCGTGGCGCTGACCAAGCCGCGGATCATCGAGCTGTTGCTGATCACCACTGTTCCGGTGATGTTCCTCGCCGCTCAGGGTGTGCCCGACCTGTGGCTCGTACTCGCTACCACCATCGGCGGATATCTCTCCGCGGGTGGTGCCAATGCGCTCAACATGTACATCGACCGCGACATCGACGCGTTGATGGACCGTACGTCGCAGCGCCCGCTGGTCACCGGCATGGTGAGCCCCCGCGAGTGCCTGGCCTTCGGTATCGCCCTCGCGGTGATCTCGACGGTCTGGTTCGGGCTGCTGGTCAACTGGCTGTCGGCGGCACTCTCGCTGGGCGCGCTGCTCTTCTACGTCGTCGTCTACACGATGCTGCTGAAGCGGCGCACCTCGCAGAACATCGTCTGGGGCGGCATCGCGGGCTGCATGCCGGTCCTCATCGGCTGGTCCGCCGTGACCAACTCGATGTCCTGGGCCGCGGTCATCCTCTTCGCCGTCATCTTCTTCTGGACGCCGCCGCACTACTGGCCGCTGTCGATGAAGGTCAAGGACGACTACGCCCGTGTCGGCGTACCGATGCTCCCGGTCATCGCGTCCAACCGCGTGGTGGCCCGCCAGATCGTCGTCTACAGCTGGGTGATGGTGGCGGCGTCGCTGCTGCTGACCCCGCTCGGCTACACCGGCTGGTTCTACACGGCCGTGGCGCTGCTGACCGGCGGGTTCTGGCTCTGGGAGGCGCACGGCCTGCAGAACCGGGCGAAGGCCGGGGTGTCCGGCGCCAAGCTCAAGGAAATGCGACTGTTCCACTGGTCGATCACCTACGTGTCGCTGCTGTTCGTCGCCGTCGCGGTCGACCCGTTCCTGCGCTGACACCGTTTCGCTCCTGCCGACGGGCGGGGTACGTGGCCCATGCCACGTGCCCCGCCCGTCGCCAGTTGATCTACCCATCGGTAGCATCCGTTGCATGGCAGACACGGCAGAGACCCAGCAGGTTGACGACAGCAAGCAGGCCGCCCGCGCGGAGCGCAGGGCAGCCAGGCTCGCCAAGCAGATCGGTGCCTTCGCCAAGGCGCACGGCGGCGCCGAGGGGCAGCTCGCCTACATGGGGCAGATGGGCACCCGCATCGTGCTGGTCGGCGAGGACGGTGGCTGGGGCGACCTGGTCGCACCCTCGTACGAGGTCGCCGAGAGCGCCACCGCGAAGGCCGGGATCACGATGCACGAGTCCTTCGACGGAGAGTTCGCCGCCAAGGTCCGCACCGGCCCGTACGAGTGGACGCGGATGGCCGGGATCCAGGTCGGCGGCCCCTCCAACAAGGGCTGAACCGCCGCCCGGGGAGGCGCGGCCCCCGACGACCCGGTGCTGCTGCGGCATCTGATGTGGACCGCGATCGCCTGCGGGCGGCCGCTGCAACTGCATCTGCGCTCCACCGACCCCCGGCGGACGGCGGGATTCGCCGCCGCGACGGCCGGGCTCGGCAGCGATCTCGTACTGCTGCACAGCTATCCGCACCACCGGCACGCCGCACAGCCGGCGAGCATCCATCCGCATGTGTACGCCGACGTGGGCGCCGCCCTGACCCGTACGGGAGCGCGCGCCGCGGCCGTCCTCGCGGAGGTCCTGGAGCTCGCCCCGTTCGGCAGACTGCTGTTCTCCAGCGGCGCTCAGGGACTGCCGGAACTGCATGTGGTGGGCCCGCAGCAGTTCAGTGAGGCGCTGGGCAGGGTGCTGGGCGACTGGGCGGCGGACGGCGCGTGGTCACGCATCGACGCCACGCGGGTGGCCGCGATGATCGCGTCCGGCAACGCGCGCCGGGTGTACGGGCCGGACCGGCGGCCCGCGTAGCAGGGCTCAGCCGGCGGCTGCGGGCTCCGGCGTCTCCGCAGCGGGGGCGGGCACCGGGGCGGACGCCCCCGGGCGCTCACGCAGCGAGAGCATCACCCGCACGACGGCGATCCACACCAGGCACGAACCGAGCATGTGCAGCCCGACCAGGATCTCCGGGGTATCGGTGAAGTACTGCACGTACCCGATCACGCCCTGCGCCATCAGCACCAGGAAGAGATCACGGGTGCGGCGCATCGGACCGACCGGCGCGTCGACGGCCTTCAGTACGAACCAGAGCGCGACCGTCAATGCCACAACGACCCAGGCCAGGTCGGCGTGGAGCTGCGCGATCATCTTCCAGTCGAGCGGGATGCGGTGGACGTCGCTGGAGTCGCCCGCATGCCGTCCGGCACCCGTCACCACCGTGCCGACGGCGATCAGCAGACCGGCCGCGACCGCCAGCAGCCAGGTCAGCTGCGAGACCGCCTTGCCGACCAGCGGACGCGGCTCGGCATCGCCCTCCCGTACCCGCTGCCAGGTCACGACGGCGACCGTGAGCAGCGCGGTGGAGAGCAGGAAGTGCGCCGCGACGGTGTACGGGTTGAGGCCGACCAGCACGACGATGCCGCCGAGCACGGCGTTGCCCATGACCACCCAGAACTGCGCCCAGCCGAGCCGGGTGACGCTGCGCCGCCACGGCTTCGCCGAGCGGGCGGCGATGATCGCCCAGCCGACCGCCGCGCACAGCACGTAGGTGAGCATCCGGTTGCCGAACTCGATGGCGCCGTGGAAGCCCATCGCGCTCGTCGCCGTCAGGGACTCGTCGGTGCACTTGGGCCAGGTGGGGCAGCCGAGACCGGAGCCGGTCAGCCGCACCGCACCGCCGGTGACCACGATGACGACGGCCATCACGACGGCCGACATCGCCGCGCGGCGGACCGTCCGGGGGGACGGGGTCCAGCGTTCGGCGATGAAGAGGAGCGGGTTCCGCGCGGCTTGAGCGACTTCGGCTCGGGTCAGCTTGGGCACGCGCACCATCGTAAGCGGCGGCTTGTGCAAGCTTTCACGAGGGGGACGAGTTACCTCGAAACGTCATGCCGCACGTCGTCGCGGGTCATTCCCAGCGGAAGAACTTTGCCGCCGCGCCCAGCCCGAGCACCGTCCAGACCGCGAGGATCCCGAGATCGCCCCATGGCATCCGGGCGCCGTGCTGGAGCACGTCCCGCAGCCCGTCGGACAGGGCCGCGATCGGCAGCAGCCCCAGTACGGACTGCGCCGCGTCCGGGAACTTGTCCAGCGGCACGACGACCCCGCCGCCGACCAGCAGCAGCAGAAAGACAAGGTTGGCGGCGGCGAGCGTCGCCTCCGCCTTCAGCGTCCCGGACATCAGCAGGCCGAGCCCGGAGAACGCGGCGGTGCCGAGCACGAGCAGCAGCAGGACGGCGAGCGGGTTGCCGTGCGGCGACCAGCCCAGCGCGAACGCGATCACCGTCAGCAGCACCACCTGCAGCACCTCGGTGACCAGTACCGCGAGGGTCTTCGCGGTCATCAGCCCCCAGCGGGGCAGTGGTGAGGCACCGAGGCGCTTGAGCACGCCGTACCGCCGCTCGAATCCCGTCGCGATGGCCTGGCCGGTGAAGGCGGTGGACATCACGGCGAGCGCGAGAATGCCCGGCGCCAGGAAGTCGACGGACCTGCCGGCGCCGGTGTCCACGATGTCGACGGCGCTGAACAGCACCAGCAGCAGCGTCGGAATGATCACCGTCAGGAGAAGCTGCTCGCCGTTGCGCAGCAGCATCCTCGTCTCCAGCGCGGTCTGCGCACCGATCATGCGGGGCAGCGGGGCGGCACCGGGCCGCGGGGCGTACGTACCGGCGCTCATGCGCGCAGCTCCTTGCCGGTCAGTTCCAGGAAGACGTCCTCCAGGGTGTGACGCTCGACGGAGATGCCATCGGGCATCACGCCGTGCTGCGCGCACCAGGAGGTGACGGTGGCCAGCAGCTGTGGGTCGACCTGGCCGGTGACGCGGTACGTACCGGAGGTGGGCTCGGCCACCTGCGAGCCGTCGGGCAGTGCCTTCAGCAGCGAGCCGAGGTCGAGACCGGGGCGGCCGGTGAAGCGCAGGGTGTTCTCCGCGCCGCTGCGGCACAGCAGTTCCGGGCTGCCCTGAGCGATGACCCGGCCCGCGTCGATGATGGCGACATCGTCGGCGAGCGCCTCGGCCTCGTCCATGAAGTGGGTGGTGAGGACGACCGACACGCCGTCGGCGCGCAGCTCCCGTACGAGATCCCAGGTGGAGCGGCGGGCCTGCGGGTCGAGGCCCGCGGTCGGCTCGTCCAGGAACACCAGCTCGGGACGGCCGACGACGGCCATCGCCAGGGCGAGGCGCTGCTGCTGGCCGCCGGAGAGCCGGCGGTACGTCGTCCGGCCGCAGCTGCCGAGGCCGAGACGCTCGATCAGCGCGTCGACGTCGAGCGGGTGGGCGTGCAGTTTCGCCATGTGGCGGAGCATCTCGTCGGCGCGCGCTCCGGAGTAGACGCCACCCGACTGCAGCATCACGCCGATCCGGGGGCGGAGCTCCGCGGCGTCGGCGACCGGGTCGAGGCCGAGGACGCGTACGGTCCCGGCGTCGGGGCGGCGGTAGCCCTCGCAGGTCTCGACGGTGGTGGTCTTGCCGGCGCCGTTGGGACCGAGGACGGCGGTGACCTCACCGGCGCGTATGTCCAGGTCGAGGCCGTCCACCGCGGTCTTGGCGCCGTACCGCTTCACCAGGCCACGGATCTGCACGACCGGCTCGTTCTTCATGGCCGGTAAGTCTAGGCAGCGACCGGGCGGGCGAGTCCCCCGGGGCCGGATTAGGTAACCCTTAGTGACGAACTCCACCGTTGATCGTTTCGGACCGTGGTTGTCAGGGCCGGAGGAATTACGCAACAATGGCGTTGTGAAATACCAGGGCGAGGCTCCGCAGGAGGAACTCGCGACCGGAGAGCGCTCGACGCGCAACCGGGTCGCGCGCTCCATCCTGGACCACGGCCCGTCCACCGTCGCCGACCTGGCGAAGCGCCTCGGGCTGACCCAGGCCGCCGTCCGCCGCCATCTCGACGCCCTCGTCTCCGACGGTGTCGTCGAGGCCCGCGAACAGCGGGTGTACGGGGCGCGGACCCGCGGCCGTCCGGCCAAGGTGTTCGCCCTGACCGACTGTGGCCGGGACGCCTTCGACCAGTCCTACGACAAGCTTGCCGCCGACGCTCTTCGCTGGATCGCCGAGACCGCGGGCGACGAAGCGGTCGTCGCCTTCGTCCGTGCCAGGGCCGCCGCGCAGTCGGTGGTCTATCGCGAGGCGATCGACGGGGCGGAGCCGGCGCAGCACACAGAGGCGCTGGCCAAGGCCTTGTCCGCCGACGGGTACGCTGCTACGGCGCGAAGCGCGCCAGGCCCGCAGCAGGGCGAGCAGCTGTGCCAGCACCACTGCCCGGTCGCCCATGTCGCCGAGCAGTTCCCGCAGCTGTGCGAGGCGGAGACGGAAATCTTCTCCAGCCTGCTCGGGACCCATGTGCAGCGTCTGGCCACCATCGCCCACGGCGACGGGGTGTGCACGACGTTCGTACCGCGCGGCGGACCCCCAACCGCACAGACCACCACATCAGCATCTGCAAGCACGGCCGGGAGGAACCCCGCATGACGCTCCCCACGGAGACTGCCCACCCTGAGCTCGAAGGTCTGGGTACGTACGAATTCGGCTGGGCCGACTCCGACGCGGCAGGCGCGGCGGCCAAGCGCGGCCTCTCCGAGGCTGTCGTACGTGACATCTCGGCGAAGAAGAACGAGCCCGAGTGGATGCTGAAGCTCCGCCTCAAGGGCCTGCGGCTGTTCGACAAGAAGCCCCTGCCGAACTGGGGCTCGGACCTGTCGGGCATCAACTTCGACAACATCAAGTACTTCGTGAGGTCCACCGAGAAGCAGGCGGAGTCCTGGGAGGACCTGCCCGAGGACATCAAGAACACGTACGACAAGCTCGGTATCCCGGAGGCGGAGAAGCAGCGCCTGGTCGCCGGTGTCGCCGCGCAGTACGAGTCCGAGGTCGTCTACCACCAGATCCGTGAGGACCTGGAGGAGCAGGGCGTCATCTTCCTCGACACGGACACCGCGCTGAAGGAGCACCCGGAGCTCTTCAAGGAGTACTTCGGCACCGTCATCCCGGTCGGCGACAACAAGTTCGCCTCGCTGAACTCGGCCGTGTGGTCCGGTGGCTCGTTCATCTACGTGCCGAAGGGTGTCCACGTCGACATCCCGCTGCAGGCCTACTTCCGTATCAACACGGAGAACATGGGCCAGTTCGAGCGGACGCTGATCATCGTCGACGAGGACGCCTACGTCCACTACGTCGAGGGCTGCACCGCGCCGATCTACTCCTCGGACTCGCTGCACTCCGCCGTCGTCGAGATCATCGTGAAGAAGGGCGGCCGCTGCCGCTACACGACGATCCAGAACTGGTCGAACAACGTCTACAACCTGGTCACCAAGCGCGCCGTGGCGTACGAGGGCGCGACCATGGAGTGGGTCGACGGCAACATCGGCTCCAAGGTCACCATGAAGTACCCGGCCGTCTACCTGATGGGCGAGCACGCCAAGGGCGAGACGCTCTCCATCGCCTTCGCGGGCGAGGGCCAGCACCAGGACGCCGGATCCAAGATGGTCCACATGGCGCCGAACACCTCCTCCAACATCGTCTCCAAGTCGGTGGCGCGAGGCGGCGGCCGTACC
Source organism: Streptomyces sp. NPDC057486 (assembly GCF_042802415.1). Lineage (NCBI taxonomy): Bacteria > Bacillati > Actinomycetota > Actinomycetes > Kitasatosporales > Streptomycetaceae > Streptomyces > Streptomyces sp. NPDC057486. The sequence goes on from NZ_JBHVEE010000007.1 coordinate 83,381, forward strand.
TCGTACCGCGGTCTGGTCGAGATTGGCGAGGGCGCCGCGGGCTCCAAGTCCAACGTGCTGTGCGACGCGCTCCTGGTCGACACGATCTCCCGCTCCGACACGTACCCGTACGTGGACGTCCGTGAGGACGACGTGTCCATGGGGCACGAGGCCACTGTCTCCAAGGTCTCCGAGGACCAGCTCTTCTACCTGATGAGCCGCGGTCTGACCGAGTTCGAGGCCATGGCCATGATCGTGCGCGGCTTCGTGGAGCCGATCGCACGCGAGCTGCCCATGGAGTACGCGCTTGAGCTCAACCGGCTGATCGAGCTGCAGATGGAGGGTTCGGTCGGCTAGCACAGCCTGATGACCGAATCCCCGACTTTTGACAGAGAAAGCGAGCACTACGACAGCCATGGCTGAGGCTCAGAACATTCCGGCGGGGTCCACCACCACCGGGTCCATCGCGGTGGCCGCCGAGTCGACCGTCGCCACGCGCATGAGCGCGCCCCCGTCCTTCGACGTCGCGGACTTCCCGGTCCCGCACGGCCGCGAGGAGGAGTGGCGGTTCACTCCGCTGGAGCGGCTGCGCGGGCTGCACGACGGCACGGCCGTCGCGACCGGTGGCGCCGTCAAGGTCGAGGTCGACGTCCCCGAGGGCGTCACCGTCGAGACCGTCGGTCGCGACGACGCGCGGCTCGGCAGGGCGGGCACCCCGGTGGACCGCATCGCCGCCCAGGCGTACTCGTCCTTCGAGGAGGCCTCGGTCATCACGGTCGCCAAGGAGGCCGTGCTCGCCGAGCCGATCCGGATCGCCGTGCACGGTGAGGGCGGTGTGGCCTACGCCCACCAGGTCATCGAGCTGGGAGCCTTCGCCGAGGCCGTGGTCGTCATCGACCACACCGGTGACGCGGTCGTCGCGGGCAACGTCGACTACGTCCTCGGTGACGGTGCGAAGCTGACCGTCGTCTCCGTCCAGGACTGGGACGACACCGCGGTCCACGCCGCTCAGCACAACGCGCTGATCGGCCGGGACGCCACCTTCAAGTCGATCGTCGTCACCTTCGGCGGCGACCTGGTCCGCCTCCACCCACGGGTCGCCTACGCGGGCACCGGCGGCGAGGCGGAGCTCTTCGGTCTGTACTTCACCGACAGGAGCCAGCACCAGGAGCACCGTCTCTTCGTCGACCACAACACCCCGCACTGCAAGTCCAACGCCGTCTACAAGGGCGCGCTCCAGGGCGACGGCGCGCACGCGGTGTGGATCGGTGACGTGCTCATCCAGGCCAAGGCCGAGGGCACCGACACCTACGAGATGAACCGCAACCTCGTCCTCACGGACGGCGCGCGGGTCGACTCGGTGCCGAACCTGGAGATCGAGACCGGCGAGATCGTCGGCGCCGGCCACGCCTCCGCGACCGGCCGCTTCGACGACGAGCAGCTCTTCTACCTGATGTCCCGCGGCATCCCGGCCGAGGAGGCCCGCCGGCTCGTCGTGCGCGGCTTCTTCGCCGAGCTGGTCCAGCAGATCGGTCTGCCGGACGTCGAAGCCCGTCTGCTCGACAAGATCGAGGCCGAGCTGAAGGCTTCCGTCTGATGGCCTTCGTCAAAGTCTGTGCGCTGAGCGAGCTGGAAGAGGACACCCCGAAGCGGGTGGAACTCGACGGAACGCCGGTCTCTCTCGTCCGTACCGAGGGCGAGGTGTTCGCGATCAACGACATCTGCTCGCACGCGAACGTCTCACTGTCCGAGGGAGAGGTCGAGGACTGCATGATCGAGTGCTGGCTGCACGGCTCCAGCTTCGACCTGCGCACCGGCAAGCCGTCCGGTCTTCCCGCGACGCGCCCCGTCCCCGTATACCCCGTCAAGATCGAAGGGGACGATGTGCTCGTCTCCGTCACCCAGGAGTCCTGAGTCACCCATGGCAACGCTTGAAATCCGCGACCTGCACGTCTCCGTCGAGGCCGACAACGCCACGAAGGAGATCCTCAAGGGCGTCGACCTGACCGTGAAGCAGGGCGAGACCCACGCCATCATGGGCCCCAACGGGTCCGGCAAGTCGACCCTCGCGTACTCGCTCGCAGGCCACCCCAAGTACACGATCACCAGCGGCACGGTGACCCTGGACGGCGAGGACGTCCTGGCGATGACCGTCGACGAGCGCGCTCGCGCCGGTCTCTTCCTGGCCATGCAGTACCCGGTCGAGGTCCCCGGTGTCTCGGTCTCCAACTTCCTGCGTACCTCCGCCACCGCCGTCCGCGGCGAGGCGCCCAAGCTGCGTACCTGGGTGAAGGAGGTCAAGGAGACGATGGCCGACCTCCAGATGGACCCCGCGTTCGCCGAGCGCAACGTCAACGAGGGCTTCTCCGGCGGTGAGAAGAAGCGCCACGAGATCCTTCAGCTGGAGCTCCTCAAGCCGAAGGTCGCGATCCTCGACGAGACCGACTCCGGCCTGGACGTCGACGCCCTGCGCGTCGTCTCCGAGGGCGTCAACCGGGTCCGCGAGACCGGCGAGGTCGGCACGCTGCTGATCACGCACTACACGCGGATCCTCCGTTACATCAAGCCCGACTTCGTGCACGTCTTCGCCAACGGCCGTATTGCCGAGTCCGGCGGCGCCGAGCTCGCCGACAAGCTGGAGAACGAGGGCTACGAGGCATATGTGAAGGGTGGCGCTTCCGCGTGACACAGCTGCCGGGCCTCCTCGACACCGAGGCGATCCGCAAGGACTTCCCCCTGCTGGATCGTACGGTCCACGACGGGAAGAAGATCGTCTACCTGGACAGTGCGGCGACTTCGCAGAAGCCGCGTCAGGTCCTCGACGCGCTCAGCGAGTACTACGAGCGGCACAACGCCAACGTCCACCGCGGCGTGTACACGATCGCCGAGGAGGCCACGGCGCTGTACGAAGGCGCCCGCGACAAGGTCGCCGCCTTCATCAACGCGCCGAGCCGCAACGAGGTGATCTTCACCAAGAACGCCTCGGAGTCGCTCAACCTCGTGGCCAACATGCTCGGCTGGGCCGACGAGCCCTACCGGGTGGACCACGAGACCGAGATCGTCACCACGGAGATGGAGCACCACTCCAACATCGTGCCGTGGCAGCTGCTCGCGCAGCGCACCGGTGCGAAGCTGAAGTGGTTCGGCATCACCGACGACGGCCGCCTCGACCTGTCCGACATAGATGAGATCATCACGGAGAAGACGAAGATCGTCTCCTTCACGCTGGTCTCCAACATCATGGGCACGATCAACCCGGTCGAGAAGATCATCCGCCGCGCCCAGCAGGTCGGCGCGCTGGTCTGTATCGACGCCTCGCAGGCCGCCCCGCACATGGTGCTCGACGTGCAGGCACTGCAGGCCGACTTCGTTGCCTTCACCGGCCACAAGATGGTCGGCCCGACCGGCATCGGCGTGCTCTGGGGACGGCAGGAGCTCCTGGAGGACCTGCCGCCGTTCCTCGGAGGCGGCGAGATGATCGAGACCGTGTCGATGCACTCGTCGACCTACGCCCCGGCGCCGCACAAGTTCGAGGCGGGTACGCCCCCGATCGCGCAGGCCGTCGGCCTCGGCGCGGCCGTGGACTACCTCTCGGCGATCGGCATGGACAAGATCTTCCAGCATGAGCACGCGATCACCGAGTACGCGGTGAAGCGCCTCCTGGAGGTCCCGGACCTGAGGATCATCGGCCCGTCCACCGCGGAGGATCGCGGCGCCACGATCTCCTTCACGCTCGGCGACATCCACCCGCACGACGTGGGCCAGGTCCTCGACGAGCAGGGCATCGCGGTCCGGGTCGGACACCACTGCGCACGGCCGGTCTGCCTGCGGTACGGAATTCCTGCGACGACGCGAGCGTCGTTCTATCTGTACTCCACGCCTGCCGAGGTCGACGCCCTGGTGGACGGTCTGGAGCACGTACGGAACTTCTTCGGCTGAGGGTTGACTGGTGAAGCTTGATTCGATGTACCAGGAAGTGATCCTGGACCACTACAAGCACCCCCACGGGCGCGGCCTGCGGGACGGCGACGCCGAGGTGCACCACGTCAACCCGACGTGCGGAGACGAGATCACGCTTCGGGTGAAGTACGACGGCGAGACCATCGCCGATGTGTCGTACGAGGGTCAGGGCTGTTCCATCAGCCAGGCCAGTGCCTCCGTGCTGAACGAGCTGCTGGTCGGCAAGGAGCTGGGCGAGGCTCAGAAGATCCAGGAGACCTTCCTGGAGCTGATGCAGTCGAAGGGTCAGCTCGAGCCGGACGACGCGATGGAGGAGGTGCTGGAGGACGCGGTCGCGTTCGCCGGTGTCTCGAAGTACCCGGCCCGGGTCAAGTGCGCGCTGCTGAGCTGGATGGCGTGGAAGGACGCGACGGCGAAAGCGCTGTCCGAAGGGAAGACGGCATGAGCGAGAACGAGACTCTTACCACCAAGCCGGCCTCCGAGGAGGAGGTCCGGGAGGCGCTGTACGACGTCGTCGACCCCGAGTTGGGCATCGACGTCGTCAACCTGGGCCTGATCTACGGCATCCACATCGACGACGCCAACATCGCCACCCTCGACATGACCCTGACGTCCGCGGCCTGCCCGCTGACCGATGTCATCGAGGACCAGGCGAAGTCCGCGACCGACGGCCTCGTCAACGAGCTGCGGATCAACTGGGTCTGGATGCCGCCGTGGGGCCCCGACAAGATCACGGACGACGGGCGCGAGCAGCTGCGCGCGCTCGGCTTCAACGTCTGATCCTCTGCGCTTCCGAACGGCCCCCGGCTCGAGCCGGGGGCCGTTCGGCGTTGTTCGTCCGCCGGTCGCACGCGCTGCCTCACCGGGTCCTCCGACGCCTCGGCCGCCGTCGAAGTCGGCGGCGGACGTGCACTGGTGGCCGACGACGAGTCCAACACGCTCCGGTTGTACAGCCGTTCGGCCGCGAGCACGGCGAGTGGTCAAGTGCCCGAGCGGATCGACGGGTTCAACTTCGAGGGACTGGAGTTCGCGCCCGGCTCGACCCCCACCGCGTACCTCGGCTTCCGGGCACCGCTCGTACCTCCGAGGGACGGCGGCAAGGCGCTGATCGTGCCCGTCACCGACTTCGGCACGGTGGCCGACAGCGGGGTGAAGGCCGTCATCGTGTGGCGAACGGCCATGACCGCCGGGCAGACTGGCGGGCATGGCCGTTTCCTTTTACTCCATCGTCGTCGACGCCCACGATCTGCCGTCGCAGGCCCGGTTCTGGTGCCGGGTGCTGGACTGGACGGTGCTTTTCGAGGCCGACGACGAAATCGTCATCGGCGCCGACAAGGACGCCGTGCCCGGCATCACCTTCGTCCCCGTACCCGAGGAGAAGGCGGTCAAGAACCGGCTGCACATCGATCTCGCCCCCGACGACCAGGCCGTGGAGGTCGCGCGCATCATCGGCCTCGGGGCCACCCGGCTGGACGTCGGCCAGGCGGCCGATGTGGGCTGGGTGGTGCTGGCGGACCCCGAGGGGAACGAGTTCTGCGTGCTGAGCCCGAAGAACTCGCTCATCGACTGAGCGGCGCGACCCGCGCTCACGGACCGAACTGCGGGGGCGCGGCGGCCGCTTCGGCGAGGACCGGGCCCAGGTTCTCGTTGCGCATCCGCCGGTCCACGTACAGCAGTCCGGTCACCAGCTGCGGGAACGTCGCCGAGACGAGCTGGCCGATCAGCTGGCCCAGCAGCATGGCCACCAGATAACCGCTCACGGCGACGATGACGGCCGCGACGCTCGGGTCGGAGTCCAGGTTCGCCGTGCTGGCCATGCCCGGGAACAGACCGAGGAACGAGAACGGTATCTGGATGATGTAGCTCCCCACGGCCGCCATGATCAGCGCCAGCAGCGAGATGCCGAAGATCCGCCACCAGTCGCCGCGTACCAGCTGCGAGGAGCGGCGCAGCGCCGAGATCGGGCTCTGTCCCTCGAAGACGACGGCGGAGGGGGCCAGGGAGAACTTCACCCAGAGCCAGGCCGCCAGCGGGAACGTCGCCAGGGCGCCGAGGAAGCCGAGCGAGATCAGCGCCGCGGCGCCGGACCCGGCATCCAGGCCGACGGCCGCGACGATGGCGGACACCATGGCGACCACCATGAAGACGAAGGGGATCAATGTGATCAGCCCGGTCAGGATCACCGTGCCGATGACCGCCGGTACGCGGGCCCAGGCCCGGCGCCAGATGATCCCGAACGTGGTCCGCCGCCCCAGGACAGCGTCCTGCAGGACCGCCGGTACGGTCGCGTACATCATGGCGGTGCCGATCATGAGCGATACGAGGGCGACCAGCCAGACGGCGCCGAAGGCGATCACCAGCGGGGCGATGTCCTCCGTGGGCGCGCTCTCCTCGGCGGAGAGCTCGACGACCCGGTGCAGATGGTCGCTGACCGCGGAGTACGCGATCGCGACCGCCGCGCCGACCACGACGACGGCCCCGCCGTACACGGCCGCGCCGATGCCGAAGAGCTGCTTCCAGTAGCGGCCCATCGTGGAGAACGCGCCGCCGAGGATGTCCCCGAGGCTCAGCGGCGCGAGCGGTATCACCCCTGGCTTCGGCGGCGGCATCCACCCGCCCCATCCCGGTGGTCCGGGGGGTCCTCCGTACGGCGCTCCTCCGTACGGCGGGCCCCCGGGTCCGCCGCCCCACCCTGCGTCCTGCGCCACTGCTGCTCCGTTGTGTCGGGGTCCATGTGCTGGTCGGGACACGGTAGCGCTCCTGGTGGGGCAGCGGATCCCTTCTGTGCGCCCGGGTATGTGTACGAGCGTACGCAACGATGCGTACACTCGTACACATGGGATACGGACTGCTGGCCGCGGCCATTGCGGCGGAGGTGGCCGGGACGACGGCCATGAAGTACAGCGAGGGCTTCACCCGGCTCTGGCCCTCGCTCATCACCGTCGTCGGCTATCTGCTCGCCTTCTCGCTGCTCGCGCAGACCCTGAAGACGCTGTCCATGGGTACCGCCTATGCCATCTGGGCCGGGATCGGCACGGCGGCGGTCGCCGCCATAGGGGTCCTCTTCATGGGCGAGTCCGGGAACCTGGTCAAGGTGGTGGGCATCGCGCTGATCATTGCCGGTGTGGTCGTGCTCAACCTGGGCGGAGCGCACTGATGGTCCGCCGGTACGACCCCGAGCGCCGCGGCCGCATCATCGATGCGGCGATCCGGGTGGTCGGCACCAAGGGCATCGCGGGGCTCAGTCACCGTTCCGTCGCCGCCGAGGCGGATGTGCCGCTCGGCTCGACGACGTATCACTTCGCCTCGCTCGACGAGCTCTTGGTCGCCGCGCTGCGCCGCTCGAACGAGAACTTCTCCCGGGCCGTGCGGGAGAGCGAGGCGCTCCTCGCCCCGGACGCGGATCTCGCCGAGGCGCTGGCCCGGCTGCTGGGGGAGTGGTTCTCCGGCGGGCGCGGGCGCCTGGAGCTGGAGTACGAGCTCTACCTGGCGGCGCTGCGCCGGCCCGTGCTGCAGCCGGTCGCCGCCGAGTGGACGGATGTCACCGCCGAGCTGTTGGCCGGGCGCACCGACCCGGCCACCGCGCGGGCACTGATCGCGCTGATGGACGGGATCTGTCTGCAGGTGCTGCTGACGGGCGGGACCTACGACGAGGCGTACGCGCGGGAGATGCTGGCGCGGATCATCGGCTGACAGTGTCGGCCGCCCCGGCGCCGACGGGTTCGGAGGTGGGGCGGCCCCGGGCGGGCGTCGGGATGTCAGCGGCGGACCGCCGCCAGGGCCGCCTGCACGCTCGCCGCGATGTCCGTGATCGGATACAGCGCCTCGCGGACTGTCCGGTCCCGGTCCACCACCAGGGTCAGCCGCTTCAGCCGGCTGACTCCCGCCGCCCGGAACGTCGGCAGTCGCAGCGCCGCCGCCAGTTCCATTTCCGCGTCGGACAGGAGCGGGAAGCGCAGCCCCTCCGCGTCCGCGAACGCCCGCTGCTCGTCGGGGCGTTGGGTGGAAACTCCGTGCACCGTCGCCCCCGCTGCGGTGAACTCGGCCAACTGGTCGCGGTACGTGCAGGATTCGAGGGTGCAGCCGCTCGCGCCCGGGATCTCGGCCCAGCCCGGCGGGTAGGCGTCCCGGCGGGCGTACGCGCCGGGGAAGCAGTACAGGACGGTGTGCGGGGTGTCGGCGACCGGGTCGCGCAACTCGCCGTCGTGGTCGAGGAGTTGAAGCTCCGGCAGGCGGGTGCCCACCAGGGCGTGGACCCGCGCCGCCTCCTTGGACGTCTCCGTGGCCGTCGCCATCGTCTCCCCGTCTCCCATCACCCAGGTGTCGCCCCAGTCCTGGAGCGCGATCAGTACCGGCAGCAGCGCGCGGCCGCGCGGGGTGAGCCGGTACTCGTACCGCACCGGGCGGTCCTGGTACGGATCCCGGGACAGTACGCCCGCGTCCACCAGCAGCCGCAGCCGCTCGGTGAGCACCTTGCGGGACATGCCCAGCTCGTGCTGGAGCGCGTCGAAGCGGTGCACCCCGCGCGCGGTGTCGCGCACGATCAGCAGGGTCCACCAGTCGCCGACGACATCGAGGGCCTGGGCGATCGCGCAGTCGGCGTCGGACAGGCTGGTGCGCTGCGGCATGACTTCGTCTTCTTCCGTTCTTGCCCGTGTCGAGGCCGCCCCTTACCGGATTGACCTGCCGACTGCATGCTGCCATAGTCCGTTCCCAAAAGGAACTCACTGGGGGAGGGTGCTGCCGATGAGGATCTTCGGGATGGTGCGGGACGTACCACGGACGGTACGGCTGCTGGCCTTGGGAGGCTTCCTCAACGGAGTCGTCAGCTTCACCTTCGTCTATCTCTTCGTCTACTTGACCGGACCGCGCGGACTCACCGTGCCGCAGGCCGGAGTGATCGCGGGCATCGGCGGCATCGGTCTGGTCGCCGGCAACTTCACCGGCGGCTGGTTCGGCGACCACTACGGTCACCGCCGGATGCTCCTGACGGGCGCGCTGGTGAGCGGCGCGGCGCTCGTCACCTTGCCGGTCCTGCCGGTCGCGGCGATGTACGGGGTTCTGCCGCTCGCCCAGTACGCGGCAGGCGTCGTACGTGCCGCCAACGCGGCCCTCGTCGCCGTCTCCGTCCCCGAGGGCGGCAGGCGCCAGAGCTTCGCCCTGATGCGCGCCGGGAGCAACGCCGCCTTCGCCGTCGGCCCACCGCTCGGCGCACTGATCGCCGCCCACTTCTCGTACGGCCCGCTGTTCGTCGCCGACGGTCTCGGGACACTGCTCTTCGCCGCGTACGCATCGAAGGTGCTCCCGGCCCGCGGCACCGTACACACCCGGCCGGCGTACGACCCCGGCGCACCAGGGCTCTGGCGGGAGCTGCGGGTCAGACCCGCGGTGCCGGTGCTGCTCGCCGCGATCCTCTGTGTCGATTTCGTCTACCGGCAGCAGTACTCCACCCTGCCCGTGTTCCTCGCCGATCACGGCCGCAGCGCCCAGTTCTACGGGTGGCTGCTCGCCATCAACGGCGGCGTCATCCTCTGCCTCGAACTCCCGGTGGCGCACGCGCTGCGCCGACGGGCCCCGCTGAGCATCGTGGGTGCCGGGCTGCTGCTGGTGGGGCTGGGATTCGCGGCACTGATCCCGGGGGCCGGTGTGCTGTTCGCCGTCACCATGATGGTGTCGCTGACCGCCGGCGAGGTCCTGTACAAGTCCACCGCCACGGCGTACGTCGCCGACCAGGCACCCAGCCATGTGCAGGGCCGCTTCCAGAGCCTGTACGCGGGGGCGTCCATCAGCGGCCAGGTGCTGGCCCCGCCGCTCGGCGGCGCACTCTACGCGGCCGCGCCCGATCTGCTCTGGCCGGTGTGCGCGGTCCTGGCCGGCTGTGCGGGGGCGGCGGTGCTGGCGGCGCGGCGGCTGCGGGGGCCGGTGCGAGAGGTGGCCCCGGCGCGGACCCCGGTGCCCGAGCGGCAGGCGCAGCCCGGCTGACCGGGTGGTCGGGGCGGGTGGGGCCCCGCCGCGACCATCCGGCGAGACCGGTTGGCTCCGGCGGGGCCCGGCCGGTTAGGTTTCGTGTCATGACCGACACGACTTCCCGCACCACCGGCGCCGTCGCCGCCGGCCTCGCCACCATCGCCGGCGACGGTTCCGTTCTCGACACCTGGTTCCCCGCACCCGAGCTCTCCGCCGAGCCCGGCCCGGCCGGAACCGAGCGGCTCGCCCCCGACCAGGCCGTGAACCTCCTCGGCGAGGGCGCGGCCAAGGCCGTCGGCGTGGACGCCCGCCGCGGTGTCGAGGTCGTCGCCGTGCGCACGGTCATCGCCTCGCTCGACGACAAGCCGCTCGACGCCCACGACGCGTACCTGCGCCTGCACCTCCTCTCGCACCGTCTCGTCCAGCCGCACGGCCAGAACCTGGACGGCGTCTTCGGCCTCCTGACCAACGTCGCCTGGACGTCGCTCGGTCCGGTCGCCGTCGACGACCTGGAGAAGGTGCGGCTGAACGCCCGCGCCGACGGCCTGCACCTCCAGGTCACCTCGGTCGACAAGTTCCCCCGGATGACGGACTACGTCGCCCCGAAGGGCGTCCGGATCGCTGACGCCGACCGGGTCAGGCTCGGGGCGCACCTCGCCGCCGGTACGACGGTCATGCACGAGGGCTTCGTCAACTTCAACGCCGGCACGCTCGGCACGTCGATGATCGAGGGCCGCATCTCCGCGGGCGTCGTCGTCGGCAACGGCTCCGACATCGGTGGCGGTGCCTCGACGATGGGCACCCTCTCCGGCGGCGGCAAGGAGCGCATCGTCATCGGTGAGCGCTGCCTGATCGGCGCCGAGGCGGGCGTCGGGATCGCGCTCGGCGACGAGTGTGTCGTCGAAGCGGGGCTGTACGTCACCGCGGGTACGCGCATCACCCTGCCGGACGGCCAGATCGTCAAGGCGCGGGAGCTCTCCGGCGCCTCGAACATCCTCTTCCGCCGCAACTCGGTCACCGGCGCCGTCGAGGCCCGCCCGAACAACGCGGTGTGGGGCGGCCTCAACGAGGTCCTGCACAGCCACAACTAGGGCGTGTGTCGGAAGTCCCGCCTGCCCCGCGACGCCCGGCACGGCACCTCGCTGCGTTGTCGCATCACCCGAGTACGTCCGGTACGAGGGCGATCCTCCGCCTTGCGATGCACCGCACCGGACGCCGCGAGCTTCCCGGCGAACCTTTCCGGTCGCAGCACCAGTGCCCCTCGCGACCGCGCCGGATATCGCTCCTCATGGGGCGGACATTGCCGGTCACGGCACTGAGAGGAGCTGGGCGGAGCTCACACTCGTAGCGGCGAGGAGTTCCTCGTACGCCTTCCGCAGCCCGTCGGCCGCCTCGCGCCCGGCGGGCTGCAGCGGTTCCCGGACCGGTCCGGCGCCGAGCAGTGCCTTGGCCGTCACGGTGCCGGGCAGCCCGGACGACATCATCAACTCGGCCAGCGGAATGGTCAGCCGGTTGAGCCGGGCCGCCCCGGCGGTGTCCCCGGCGTCGAAAGCGTCCAGGACCGCCCGCAGCTGCCGGGGCGCCACATTGGCGACCGTACTCACATAGCCTGCCGCGCCCACCGCGTACAGCGGCAGGTTGAGCTCCTCGCAGCCCGAGTAGTACGAGAGCGAGCCGGCCCCGATCACCTTTGTCGAGCCGAGCAGGTCGTACGCGCAGTCCTTCACTGCCACGATGCGCGGATGGTCCGCGAGCCGCAGCAGGGTCTCCGGCTCGATGCGGGTGCCGGTGCGGCCGGGGATGTCGTACAGCATCAGCGGAATGCCGGTCGCGTCGGCGACCCGCCGGAAGTGTGCCTCGACGGCGGGCTGCGGCGGTCTGCTGTAGTAGGGCGTCACGACCAACAGGCCGTCCGCGCCTGCCCGTTCGGCCTGTCGGGCCAGCTCGACGGTGTGCCGGGTGTCCGCACTGCCGACCCCGGCGACCAGCGGCACACCGTCGCCGACCGCCGCGCGGACCGTGCGCAGCAGCGCGGTCTTCTCGGCGTCGGTGGTGGTCGGGGATTCACCGGTGGTGCCGCTGAGTACCAGGCCGTCGCAGCCGTCGGCGACGAGACCGGCGGCGTGGGTGCCGGCGGCGTCCAGGTCCAGCTCGCCGTCGGAGGTGAACGGCGTGATCATGGCGCAGAGGGCGCGGCCGAACGGGGCTGCGGGGGTTGCAGGGGCTCCAGGGACTGTCATGTCCGAAGTGTGCGCCGCCCCGACCGTGAAGGTCCACTTAGTTCTGCTTGAGGTGATGGGGAAGCAATGCTCAACCGTCGGCGGGGGCCCGGGAGCGCGGTCTGGCATGATCGAACGCCTATGCGGCAGGCCGATGCGGGGGCGGGTGCACGAGTATGCGAGGACCGGCGGGCACGAGGACGGGCACCGGAGCACGGGGAGGGGTGGTGGCCGCCTGCCTCGCCGGGGCGCTGGCGCTGACCCTGTCGGGATGCGCCGGATTTCTCGTCCCGGCGGGCGAGGGCGAGCCGGAGCCGACTCCGAGCACCTCGTACACGCCGGATGTGCACGCGGACCAGCTGGATCCGTCCGACCTGGCCGTCGCCCCGTCCGCCGACCGGCCGCCCGCGGGGGACGTGTCCGGTTCCGCACCCACCCCGAGCGCCGTCGCCACCGGCGACTGCCCGTCCTCCGGCGTCGTCGTGGACATGGGTGAGGTGCAAGCGGCGCTGGGCCACCGGGCCGTGTCGCTCACCCTCACCAACTGTGGCAGCAAGCCGTTCCGGGTGGACGGCTACCCGTCCGTGCGGGCTCTCGACGACGAAGGTGATCCGCTGCCGGTTCCGGTGAACCCCGGCTCCTCGTACATGGGGACCGACCGCGGGCCGAAGGAGGTCATGCTGAAGCCGGGGAAGACGCTGAACGCGCTGCTCGCCTGGGTGTCCACCCCGACCGGCGGCGACCTCATCGAGGGCGACGCGCTGGAGATCGCACCGGCCCCGGGGCTGGAGGCGCGCACGTTCCCGCTGGAGGGGAGTGACGTACGGCTGCTCGACGAGCTGAACATGACCGCCTGGCGCGCCGTTTCGCCCCCGTAGTGCCCCGGGCGGGGATCAGAGGGCGAGCTTGAAGCCTTCGTGGCTGCGGGCGAAGCCCAGCGACTCGTAGAACCGGTGCGCGTCCGTGCGCCGCTTGTTGCTGGTCAGCTGCACCAGCCCGCACCCCCGCAGGCGGGCCCGGTCGACGGCCTGCTTCATCAGCTCCCGACCCAGCCCGCCGCCCCGCCGGTCCGCCCTGATCCTCACCGCCTCGACCAGCGCCCGCTCCTCGCCGTGCTTGCCGAGCCCCGGTATGTACGTCACCTGCAGGCAGCCGAGCACGGTGTCTCCGTCCACCAGCACCAGCATCTCGTTGCGCGGGTCGCTCTCGATGGCGGCGAAGGCGTTCTCGTACGCGTCGTCGACCACGACCGAGGCCGGGTCGACGACCTGCTCCTCGTCGGCGAGGAGCGCGAGGACGGCGGGCAGGTCGGGGCGGGTGGCGACGCGAAGGATCACGACCAGGAGTCTGGCACGTGCGCCGGAGAGGTCGGTGGCCGGATACCGGTGCGGCCGCCCGACCTTGCGCGAGGCCATCGATGTCCTCGCCGCTCTCGCGCCCACGCCGGAGCAGGTCATGAAGGCCACGCGGCAGAAGGTGTATCCGATCTGTGGATGGTCGGCGGTGGCGACGGTGGTTCGCGCTGCTACGACGACCGGGTGCCTGGGCGCTGCGACAAGCGGGCGAACAGCACCTGGCCCAGCGCCAGCACGCTCAGGCCGAACATCAGGACGCCCAGGGGGACATGGAGCGACGGCACGTGCGCGATGCCCAGCACCACCTGTACCGAAGCGAGCACGAGGAAGCCGGACGCGTACAGGATGGGGCGGGGCGTCCCGCCGCCCGGCCGCCACGCCAGGACCGCGGCGAGCACGTACAACATCGATGCGGCGTACATCACGCGCGCTCCGGCGCTGTGCAGTTCCTCGCCGTAGGACGAGGACAGCAGCAGCCCGGCGGTGACCGCCTGGAAGAAGACGGCCAAGGTCTGCAGGCCGATCGCGACCTGCAGGAACGTGAGGCTGCGCTGCTCCGCAGTCGTCTCTGCTGTCGTCCGGGTGGCCATGACGCGGTCCCCTTTTCTGCCTCGCGGCGGTGGATCGGTAGTGTCTCGACAGTCCGACGACGTGGGACCGCGAAATGTGAGGCGAAGGGCCGACCTCACCGTCGCGTGCGGTGTTCCGCCGAAGTGGCGAAAGCGGAAACGAACGAGAAGAACCAGGGAGCGGCCGCCACCATGAGCACCCCGTCCGAGCCAGGGAATGATCGGTCCGAGCCGGGCCCGAGCGCGATCGTCGGCGAGCGGCGCCAGCTGATCAATCTCGCCTACCGGCTGCTCGGTTCGCTGGCCGAGGCCGAGGACGCCGTGCAGGAGACCTACGCGCGCTGGTACGCGATGTCGCGGCAACAGCAGGAGGCCATCGAGTCGCCCGGCGCCTGGCTGACGACGGTGGCCGGCCGCATCTGCCTGGACCTGCTCGGCTCCGCGCGGGTCAGGCGCGAGCGCTACGTCGGCGAATGGATACCCGAGCCGCTGCCCGACCGTGCGGAGTGGATCAGCGGGCCGGCGGGCGGCGGCAGGGCCGAGCCGGCCGACCCCGCCGACCGGGTCACCCTGGACGAGTCGGTGAACATGGCCTTCCTCGTCGTACTGGAGTCGATGACGCCGGCCGAACGCGTGGCGTTCATCCTGCACGACGTCTTCCGGTACCCCTTCGCCGAGGTCGCCGAGATCGTCGGCCGGACGCCGGCTGCCTGTCGACAGCTGGCGTCCTCGGCCCGTCGACGCATTCGCGCCGCGCAGGCTCCGGCGGTTCCGACGGCCGGGCAGGCCGGTCTGGTGCGGCATTTCAAGGAGGCGTGGGAGGCCAGGGACATCGGAGCCCTCGTCGACCTCCTCGACCCGGACGCCACGATGATCGCCGACGGCGGCGGACTGGTCGGCGCCGCCCTCCGCCCGGTCGAGGGCAGCGAACGCATCGCCCAGTACTTGATCCACATCGCCGGCAAAGCCCCTGGGCTGACGCTCCTGGAGCGGACGGTCAACGGCCGGCCCGGCCTGGTCGCCCAGCACGCCGGCGTCTCCGTGACCGTGGCGGCGTTCGACCTCACCGCCGGCCGTATCACTCGCATCTGGGCGATCCGCAACCCGGAGAAGCTCCGTCTGTGGACCGAGAACCGGCAGAGCTGACCCGACGCCACGAATCCGATCACGCGGTACGCGCCGACAGAGGGCGAGAAGGACGCTCAGGGGCTGCTCACGACCATGAAGGGCGGTAGCCGGAGCGAAGCCGATTTCTGCGTCAATCTCCAGATCGTGCACGGGAGTTGTCAAGGGTTCCCGGGAGGCCGTTCGCCGTCCTTTGCATGAACCAGGCGGGATCGGGCGAAAAGCGTCTACGCTTGAGCGGCCTGAGTCCGACCGGCACATGAGGGATGGGAGAAGGCACGTCCCCCCATGACCCCGCCCCCCGTCACCGGCCGGACTGAAACCCGTACGCCCGAGGAGAACCACCTGATGTCCGCAGAGCGTCCCACCCTGCCGCCGGTACGACTGCACACCGAGGCGGAGCTGGCACGGGACGCGCTCGTCGCGCCGCTGCTCGCCCGCGCAGTCCGGCTCGCCCGCTGGGCGGGACCGGAGACCCGGGTCGGCGCCGGTGGCGAGCTCGTCGAAGCACAGCTGCCCGCGGCGGCCGAGCACCTCGGGCTGGCGGCCGACGAGGACGGCGCGGCCGACGCCAGTGAGGCGTGGCGGCTCGCGGTCGACACCGGGCTCCTCGACGTCCATGACCCGGAGGGCGAAGCGGAGGGGGACGACGCGGAGGGAACCGTTTCCGCGGGCGAGAACCTGGGGCTGCTGACCGGTGGCTCCCCGCAGGACGTCCTCGCGATCTGGCTCGACGGCCTGGAGGCCGTGCACGCCGATGCCACCGCGCCCTTCTTCGACGACCTCACCGATCTCGTCGACGAGGACGGCTCGATCGACTTCGACGCCCTGGACTGGGACCCGGAGGCGGAAGCCGAATTCCTCGACGGCGTGCTCGGCAACCTGTACCTGCTCACGGTCGGCGACGGCGGCGACAGCGAGGCACCCGTCCCGCTGCCCGCGCTCGCCGCGTCGATGATCGTGCCCGACGACATGGACGAGCCCACCGACGACATCCTGGAGCAGGTGTCGGAGGCGATGATGCGCCTCGACGACCAGTTCCGGCTCCTCGAGCCGATCGGGCTCGTCGCCTACCAGCCGGTGGACGAGGCGTTGCTCGTCGAGGAGGCCGACCGGGCGCAGCCGCCCGCCGACGACGAGGACATCAGCCGGTACGGCATGGTGAAGCTGACCCCCCTCGGTCTGTACGGCATCCGGGCCCGGATGCTGGAGGCCGGTGTCGATGCCCCCGCGATCGGCGATCTCGCCGACAAGGGCGCCGACGCGCTGCTCGGCGGCGTCGCGTACTACCCGGAGCCGGCGGCCCGCAGCGAGGTCGAGCAGTGGCTCGCCCGCCGCGGTGCGGACGGCGCCGCGGCCGAGCTGCTGGACGCGGCACGCGGCGCGGACCAGCAGGCCCCGCTCCGTCGGCTGCACTGCCAGCAGGCGCTCGCCCTGGTCGGCGCGGAGGCGGAGCCCGCGGTCCGCGCGGTGCTCGACGACGCGGAGCTGGGCGGCCTCGCCCGGGTCTGGCTCGCGGAGCGCGGTGCGGCGGACGTGCCTGCGCCGCCGGAGGCGATGATCTTCTGGCTGGCCATCGACACGATTGCCGCGCAGCTGGAAGCGGACGGCGACCTGGACGAGCTCCAAGGGCTGGTCGAAGGGCTGTCCAGCCAGCACAGCGGATTCTTCGACCAGGCGTGGCGGGTGGAGCACCCGGCAACGGCGGACGTCCTGGAGGCGATGGGGCGGCTGCACGGCGACAAGAAGATGGCGAAGGACGCCCGCAAGGCGGCGTTCAAGGCGCGGTCGCGGTCGGGCGGCTGAAGCGGGACACGGCGGCCGGGGCGGGCAGCTGCGGGAATGCCGGTGCCGGCGACTTCGTGAAGGTGCACGGGAAGCGTGCCGTTCGAAGTCGCCGTCAGTTCAACTTCCGTTAGCGCAGGGGCGGGAGTGTGAGCCCGCAACCAACCCGCCCCAGCTGCTCCAGGAGTACGTGATGCCCTTCACTCGCAGGGAATTCACCAAGCAGTCCGCCCTCACCGGCGCCGGAATCGCCCTGACGGGTACCGTCGCCGCGCTGGCCACCGCCCCGGGCGCCCTTGCCGCCGAGGAATCCGGGCAGGGCCACGACGGCGATTCCGGTCACGGTCACAGCGACGAGCCCGGCTACGGGCCGCTGGTCGCCGACCCGAAGGGCATACTCGCGCTTCCCGCCGGATTCTCGTACCGCATCATCACGCACAGCGGTGTCACCAAGCTGGATTCCGGCGAGTACACCCCCTCCAACCACGACGGCACGGCCACCTTCGAGGGCCCGCGCGGTGTCACCCTGCTGGTCAACAACCACGAGCTGAGCGGCACCCGGGCCGGCTGGGAGCACCCGGTCCCGCTCGCCGAGGGTCTCGTCTACGACCCGATCGCCGCCGGTGGCTGCACCGTCGTCGAGACCCGCCGCGACGGCCAGACGGCCGAGTGGGTCGGCATCGCCGGCACGTCCACCAACTGCGCCGGTGGGGCCACCCCGTGGGGCACCTGGCTCACCTGTGAGGAGACCGAGGACAAGGCCGGCAAGAACGGTCTGCTCAAGGACCACGGCTACGTCTTCGAGGTCGACCCGTACGACAAGCGCGCCAACCGCGACCCGCGTCCCATCAAGGCGTTCGGCCGGTACGCCCACGAGGCCGTCGTCATCGACCCCAAGAGCGGCCACGCCTACCTGACCGAGGACGCGGCCGGTCCCAACGGGCTGCTCTACCGCTGGGTTCCGCCGCACGGCTTCAAGCACGGCCGCGGCAAGCTGCGCACGCTCGCCGACGACGCCGGTGTCCTCCAGGCCACCAAGTGCTTCGACAGCAGCGGTCAGTTCGTCGACGACCTGTCCCGCGCCACGAAGATCGGCACCGTGTACGGCGTGGACTGGGTCGACGTCGTCGACCGTGACGCCAAGACCGTCTCCGTGCGCAAGCAGTTCGGCAACCAGGACGTCACCCGTGCCCGCAAGCTCGAAGGCATGTGGTGGGGCGACGGCGGCGCGTACATCGTCTCCTCGTTCGCCCGCGCGGAGAGCCCCGTCCAGCACGACGGCCAGGTCTGGTTCTACGACCCGAAGCGCCGCACGCTGACGCTGAAGGTGCTCCTCGGGGTGAACGCCGACCCGGCGAAGGACGGCGCGTTCGACGGCCCGGACAACATCACCGTCTCGCCGTACGGCGGTCTGGTCATCGCCGAGGACGGCGAGGGCATCCAGCACCTCTTCGGGGCGACCGAGAGCGGCCGTACGTACCCGATCGCGCGCAACGAGCTGAACGCGGGCACGGCTGAGAAGCCGGAGTACAGCGAGTTCACCGGGGTCACCTTCTCGCCCGACGGGAAGACGCTGTTCGCCAACATCCAGACGCCCGGCATCATGCTCGCCATCACGGGCCCGTGGAAGCGCCAGCCGAACCGGTAACGCCGCCCGGACCGCTCCGGGGCTCCGATGAAAAGCCTTGGTGCGTCCGGAGGTTGATCCTCTAGGGTGCTGTCCGTGTCCAGGTGCGAAGGCAGGACCTACTTCCAAGGGGGAGATCGCGGGTTCGAGTCCCGCCGCCGGTTTTCCGACCGGTGTGGTTCAGGGGTGGAACGCCCTCGTCGGTTCCGCCGAATCCGATCTCTGGGCACAGACAATTTCACGCATTGCATGCACCTCCCGGTGCGCAGGCCGCGGCTACTTCTTCGAAACGAGTTCCGCCGTCGCCGAATCCGATCTCGGGAGGCGCAGCGCCGGGGTGCCCGGTGCGCAGGCGACGGCTACTTCATGTGAACTGACGGTTGCGGGTTCAAGTCCCGTCCGGCCACGGCCGGTAGCTCAACTGGGTAGAGCATCAGAAATGCCGTCGCCGACTCCTCTTCTCGGGCACCGCACGCGCTGTTCCTCCTCCGAATGAATTCGGGGGAATTCATCATGACCCGCTTCAACACCCGTACCACCAGGCCTCGTGTCGCCTCGCCCGTGCAGTCCACCGGGCGCACCGCGTCCACCCATCAGGGCGGCCGCGGATATCTTCGCGACAACCGCTCCGAGCTCTTTCTGCTCGCGGTCGCCAATTTCGTTTCGCAGGAGACCTTTTACGAGAACGCCGAGCAGCGCGACAGCCGTTTCGTGGAGCTGGTGCGTATCCTCGCCGTCGGCGACCCCGAGTGGACCGCCGGTCTGCTGGGGTGGCTGCGCCGCGAGGGCGGGATGCGGACCGCGTCGATCGTCGGCGCCGCCGAATACGTGAAGGCGCGGCTCGACGCGGGTGCCGAGGACGGACCGTCCAACCGGCAGGTCGTCGACTCCGTCCTGCTGCGCGCCGACGAGCCCGGTGAGCTGCTCGGGTACTGGACCTCGCGGTACGGCCGCGCCGTGCCGAAGCCCGTCAAGCGCGGGATCGCCGATGCCGTACGCCGTCTCTACCACGCGACATCGCTGCTCAAGTACGACACCGCGTCCAAGGGCTACCGCTTCGGTGACATCCTGAACCTGGTGCACGCCGTGCCCGACCCGGAAAAGGCAGGGCAGGGCGAGCTGTTCCGTTACGCGCTCGATCGCAGGCACCACCCGGAGGCGGCGGTTCCGCCCGCCTCGAACCGCATCCTCACCGCCCACCGCGCGCTGATGGAGCTGCCGGTCGAGGAGCGGCGGGCCGTCGTGACCGCACCCGGCGGGGCCGATCGACTGGCCGCGGCAGGCATGACGTGGGAGGCACTCGCGGGGTGGCTGCAGGGGCCGATGGACGCCGCGGCCTGGGAGGCGGTCATCCCGTCGATGGGGGCGATGGCGCTCGTTCGCAATCTGCGGAACTTCGACGAGGCCGGTGTCTCGGACGAGGTCGCCGCCCAGGTGGCGGCGAAGATCTCCGACCCGGCCGTGGTCGCCGCATCGCGGCAGTTCCCGTTCCGCTATCTCGCGGCGTACCGGCACGCTCCGTCGCTGCGGTGGGCCTACCCGCTGGAGCAGGCGCTCGGCCATTCGCTGGCGCGTGTCCCCGCCCTGCGCGGGCGGACGCTGATCCTGGTCGACCGCTCGGGCTCGATGTGGTCGCCCCTCTCGGACCGCTCCCAGCTCAACCGGGCCGACGCCGCCGCGATCTTCGGTGCGGCGCTGGCGCTGCGGGCCGACGAGGCCGATCTGGTGCAGTTCGGCACGAACAGCGCATCAGTCGCGTACCGGAAGGGCGAGTCCGTCCTGAAGGTCCTGGAGCGCTTCGGTGACCTCGGCGGCACCAACACCGCGGAGGCGGTGCGTCGGCACTTCCGCAAGCACGACCGCGTACTGATCGTCACCGACGAGCAGGCGTCGTTCTCGTACGCCGCGGATGCCACCACGGCCGTGCCGTCCGACGTGCCCGTCTACACCTGGAACCTGGCCGGATACCGGGTCGGTCACGCCCCGTCGGGAAGCGCGAACCGCCACACCTTCGGGGGGCTTTCGGACGCGGCATTCCGCATGGTGCCCCTGCTCGAAGCGGGTAGGGACGCCGACTGGCCCTGGAATCGCTGATCACGAATCCGGCACCAGTGCGCCCCCGGGAGTGGTCGGGCATGGCGTCGGGCGTTCCCAGGGCGCATACTCGAGGTAATGAATCAGTCAGCCGGATCCCGGCGTTACCTGCCTTCCAGTCCCTTCAACCGCCCGGCCCAGGCGGCCCCACCGGTCGAATTGTTCGATGTGGGCGACAGGGTGTCGCACGACCAGTTCGGACTCGGCCGAGTCCTTGCTGTCGAGGGCGACAACGACGCAGTGCTCATTGACTTCTCGGGGCGACAGGGGAGGATCCTGAGCCCGTACTCCAAGCTGACCAAGCTCTGAGAGGGGCGGCGAGCGCGCGCAGGGTCCGCGTCCCCGTCACGCTCTCCGGCTTCAGGGGCACCTGCACCCGCAGGTGCCCCTGAAGGCGTGCCAGGGGCTTTTCGCAGCCCTACAGCGCCTGGGCGGCGGGCTTGACCATGCCGCGGACGGTGCGCGACTTCACGAAGTCACCCATCGCCGTCATTTCCCACTCGCCGGAGAACTGCTTGATCAGCTTCGCCATCATCACGCCGGTCTGCGGCTCGGCGCCGGTCAGGTCGAAGCGGACCAGCTCCTCATCGGTCGTCGCGTCGACCAGCCGGCAGTAGGCCTTGGCGACCTCGGTGAACTTCTGGCCGGTGAACGAATTGACCGTGAAGACCAGCCCGGTCGCCTCCGGGGGGATCCGGCCGAGGTCCACGACGATCACCTCGTCGTCGCCCGCGCCCTCACCCGTGAGGTTGTCACCGGAGTGCTTGATCGCGCCGTTCAGGATGGAGAGCTTGCCGAAGTAGCAGCTGTCCAGGTGGTTCCGGTTGGGGCCGTAGGCGATCACCGAGGCATCGAGGTCGATGTCCTTGCCGCGGAACGCGGGCTCCCATCCGAGCCCCATCTTGACCTGCGAGAGCAGCGGGCGGCCGCCCTTGACCAGGGAGACCGTCTGGTTCTTCTGGAGGCTGACCCGGCCCTTGTCGAGGTTGATCTTGCCGGATCCGGTGGGCGCCGGAGCGGCAGCCGGCGGCGCGGCCGGGACCGGAGGAGCGGCGATCCGCGGGTCCACGGGGGCGGCGGCGGGCACCGGGGGTGCGACCGGGGCGGGCGCGGCGGCCGGCTCCTCCTCGACCGAGACGCCGAAGTCCGTGGCGATGCCGGCCAGCCCGTTCGCATAGCCCTGGCCGACCGCGCGGGCCTTCCAGGCGCCGTTGCGGAGATAGACCTCGATGACCACGAGCGCTGTCTCGGCGCCCAGCCGGGGCGGGGTGAAGGTGGCGAGGACGCTGCCGTCGTCCGCATTGCGCACGGTGGCGGTGGGCTCGATGCCCTGGAAGGTCTGGCCCGCCGCGTCCGGGCTGGCCGTGACGACGATCTTCTCGATGCCGGGCGGCACCGCGGTGGTGTCCACCACGATCGCGTCCGGCGCCGTGCCGCCGCCTGAGCGGTAGGTCACGCCCGGGCCCGTGGGCTGGTTGTAGAAGATGAAGTCGTCGTCGGAACGCACCTTGCCGTCGACGGTGAGCAGCAGGCCCGAGACGTCGAGCCGCACAGGGGCGGTGACGTCCACCACCACACGGGCGGCGGAGAGAGGGATGTTCGAGCCAGGTGTCATAGCGGTCATGCACGGGGTAACGAACGACCCGGCTTTGCCGTTCCCTTACCTTCGACCGGGTTGGTTGCGGGGGTGGCTGCGGGCCGTCCGCTCGTTGCCGTGCTTGTACGCGCCGGTCCAGCGGGCCATCACCAGCTGGGCGTCCCCGGACGCCACCTCGGCCAGGAACTTCTCCGCCCGGCTGCCGCGCAGGGTTCCCGCGGGGCGGCCGTGATGAGTGAGGGTGACGCTCGCGTCGGCGTGCCGCTCGTACTGGAATCCGGATGGTTTCGGCATGAATCCGCATTCTGCCCGGTGCACGGGTGTGACGTCGCGCGAATATCGACGCCGCGCGTGGGCGAGCGCACCGCGTTCTGCGGACCGCGGCCGCGCAGAGCGGACAAGGAGCCGGGCCGCCGTCTCCTGTTCTTCGAGGAGCCCGGTCCGTATCCCGCAGGCGCGGCCGGAGCCCTTCGTTCTCGTTCCTCGGGTCGGGTCAGTACGGCCAGATCGGCGGGTCGGTGACGAAGTGTCCGCCGAGATGGGCATGGTCCGGGTTGTCCGGGTCGAGTTCGCCCTGTTCGGCGACGAGCTTCTCCGCGTACTGCTCCGAGTCGTCCTGCGGTTCGTATCCCAGCGACCGGGCCGTCGTCAGGTCCCACCACAGACGGGTGTTGTCGGAGGAGCCGTAGACGACGGTGTGGCCGACGTCCTCGGCGGTGAGCGCGGCGTGGAGGAGCCGGGCGCCGTCGCCGGGGCTCATCCAGACCGACAGCATCCGTACCGATGTCGGCTCCATGAAACATGAGCCGATGCGTACGGAAACGGTCTCCATGGCGTGCCTGTCCCAGTAGAGCTGGGCGAGGTCCTCGCCGAAGGACTTGGAGAGGCCGTAGAAGGTGTCGGGGCGGCGCGGTGTGTCGATCGTGATCAGCGGGTCGCCGGGGAGCGGGCGCGGGTGGTAGCCGATGGCGTGGTTGGAGGAGGCGAAAACGATGCGTCGGACGCCTTCCTCGCGCGCCGCCTCGTAGAGGTTGTACGTCCCCTCGATGTTGGCCCGCAGGATCTTGTCGAAGGAGGATTCCAGCGAGATGCCCGCGAGGTGGATGATCGCGTCGACGCCCCGCACGGCCTCCCGCAGCGCTTCCCTGTCGCCGAGGTCGGCCGTGATCGCGTCCGGCGCTCCCTCGATCGGGGCGACATCGAAGAGGCGGAGCTCGTAGCCGTACGCGGGCAGCAGTCCGCGCATCAGGGTGCCGAGGCCGCCGGCGGCGCCGGTGAGCAGGACGGTGCGGGGAGCGGGCATGCGCGGATCTCCTCGGTGCATACATATGTGCGACACATCAAATGCATGGCCAGTATTCACATGCATGGACACGCTAGGAAGTGCGGTCGCATCGCGTCAAGTGTCGCGCACCTCGCGCGCGGCGGAGAAGATCGGTGCGACTCCGGCTCCGTGGCGCGCGCTCCCTTCTTGACCTGCGCCGCGCGGCTGCCTTAGCGTGACCGTGTTCATGAATATGGACACCGATCAGAATTGTGCACGCTTGAACCTGCTCAGGGAGCGCACGTGACCTCAGCCCCCCTTGCCGCCCGACTCACCCATGTCGCCGGGCCGCTCTTCTTCCCCGTCACCGCCTACGGACCGGATGGCGCCGTGGACCTCGACGCCTTCCGCGCGCATGTGCGCAGCGGGATCGACGCAGGTGCGGCTGCCGTCTTCGCCTGCTGCGGCACGGGCGAGTTCCATGCGCTGGCGCCGGAGGAGTTCCGGCTCGTCGTCGCCGCGGCGGTCGAGGAGACCGCCGGGGAGGTGCCCGTCGTCGCCGGCGCCGGATACGGCACGGCCCTCGCGATCCAGTACGCGAAGCTCGCCGAGGAGGCGGGCGCGGACGGACTCCTCGCCATGCCCCCGTATCTGGTCTTCGCCGACCAGGAGGGGCTGCTCGGCCACTACGCGGCGCTGGCCGCCGCCACCGGTCTGGAGACGATCGTCTACCAGCGCGACAACGCCGTCTTCACCCCGGAGACCGTCGTCGCCCTGGCCCGGACGCCCGGCATCATCGGCCTCAAGGACGGCTACGGCGATCTCGACCTGATGCAGCGCATCGTCAGCGCCGTCCGTACCGAACTGCCCGGCCAGGACTTCCTGTACTTCAACGGGCTGCCCACCGCCGAGCTCACCGGCCTCGCCTACCGCGGCATCGGCGTCACGCTCTACTCCTCCGCCGTCTTCGCCTTCGCGCCCGACATCGCCCTCGCCTTCTACCGGGCGCTGGAATCCGGCGACGACGAGCTGGTCAACGCACTGCTCGACCACTTCTACCGGCCGCTCGTCGAACTGCGCGCCAAGGGCCGCGGCTATGCCGTCTCACTGGTGAAGGCTGCCGTCCGGCTGGAGGGCCTGGCGGTCGGCGACGTCCGCAGCCCGCTCACGGAGCCGCCCGCCGCCCACGTCGAGGAGCTGGCCGCGATCATCGAGCGCGGCCGCGCCCTGCTGGAGAAGTACGGGCAGGAAGAGGCTGCGTCCGGGGAGCGCGGATGAGGTCCTCCGCCTTCCTCTACCCCTGGGACGTCGTCGGGGACCCGGGCGCGGCAGCCCGGGTCGCAGACCTCGGCGTCCAGCAGGTGACACTCGCCGCCGCCTACCACTCCACCCGGGCGCTGACCCCGCGTCATCCCGGTCGCCGGATCGTCACCGCCGAGCACGCCGCGGTGCTGTACCCGCCGGACCCCGGGCGGTGGGCGGGGCGCGAGCTGCGCCCCCACGCGCAGTCCTGGGTGGCCTCGGACGATGCGTACGCCGAGGCCGCTCAGGCGCTGACGGACGCCGGTCTGGAGGTGCACAGCTGGGTGGTTCTCGCGCACAACTCCCGTCTGGGCGCGGAACATCCGGACACCTCGGTGGTCAACGCGTACGGTGACCGCTACCCCTGGGCGCCCTGCATCGCGCAGCCCGCGGTCCGCGCGTACCTCGTGGACCTGGCCGCGGAGGCGGCGGTGCGCGACGGCGCGCGCGGCACCGAACTGGAGTCCTGCGGCTGGTACGGCTTCGCGCATCTGCACGCCCACGACAAGATCGCGGGAGTCGGGCTCGGGGACGCGGCGCAGTACCTGATGTCGCTCTGCTTCTGTCCCGACTGCCGGACCGGCTACACCGAACACGGCTTGGACCCGGACGAGTTGAGCGGCGCCGTGCGTGCGGCCCTGGAGCCCGCCTGGGCCGGTTCCGGTTCCGCGGAGGCAGGCTGGTCGGGGGTCGAGAAGCTTCTCGGCGCCGATCTCGCCGCCGCCACTCTCCAGTGGCGCGGCCGGGTCGCCCGTACGCTCCAGGAGTCCGCGGTCGCCGCGGTGCGTGCGGCGGCCGGAGCGGGCTTCCAGGTGCTGCTGCACGCCGACCCCGCCCCGTACCGCTCCGGTGCGAACGTCGGTGTCGACCCGCAGCACATCATGGGCGTGGCGGACGGTGTGGTGCTGCCCTGCACGGGCGGTGACGCCCGGCGCGAGACGTATCTCGGCCCGTTCGCCGGACGTCAGGGGGTGGTGGCCGCCAACTTCACCGTGGTCACCGGCATGGGCGGCAGCCCCGCCACGCTGGAGCGTGACGCCGTTCACGCGGCCTCGCTCGGCGCGAACCAACTGCGCCTGTACCACGCCGGGTTGGCATCCGACCCGGACATCGGGGCCGTCGCCGAGGCGCTTTCACGCCTCGGTCGATGACGGACGCGGACCGGTGGGGGTGCCCGTCAGTCATCCCCGAACTCTCAACTCCGTTCGAGCAGGGGAGACCCCGCTCGCCGGTCCGTGACCAGCAGGACCGCCGTCAGCAGGCCCGCCGCACCGATGAGCGGCAGCAGCACCCGGATGTCCAGCACGGCGACCAGCCCCGCGCCGAGCGCCAGCGCCACCGCGTTCGGCACCATCATCAGTGAGTTGGCGGTCGCGCTGGTGCGGCCCAGGACCCGGTCCGGCGTCTCCCGCTGCACCGCCGTCATCGCGGCGATCAGTACACACGGCAGCCCCGCCCCGATCGCGGCGCTCGCGACCAGCGCCACCGCGTCGTACGGCAGCGCCCGCACCCCCACCGCCAGCGCGAACAGGGCGATCCCGGCCGCGGTGAACACCCGCTCCGGCAGGCGCCGCAGCAGTGGGCCGGCCAGCAGCCCGGCCGCGATCGACCCGCCGCCCTGCACCGCGTACAGCACGCCCGCGTACGTGGGGGAGTGCCCGAGCCCGTCGTCGACGACCGCGTAGAGCGCGGCCCCGTTGAGCCCGGCGCACAGCATCGTCGCCGCACCCGCAAGCACCAGCGGCCGCAGCACCGCTGACCCCCACACCTGTCGGATTCCCGCCGCCAGTTCACCCCGTCGGTCCGTGCGGGCGGGCCGGGCCGGCTCCCGTACCCGCAACAGTGCGTAGACCCCGGCGGCCAGGGCGAACGACGCCGCGTCGAGGAGCGCCACCGCGCCGCCGCCGAACCTCGCGTACAGCCCGGCGCCGGTCAGTGGTGCGAGGAGCTTCATGCCCTCGTTCGCGATCATCCGGAACCCGTTGAAGTCGCCGAGCAGCCGGGGATCGACGGTGTGCGCGACGAGCGCCGACTCGGCCGAGTCCATCAGCACACCGCTCACGCCGTACAGCACGAGCACCGCGAAGAGGATCCAGATCCGCTCCGCCGAATCGATCGCGAGCAGCGAGGTGAGCAGCCCCGCCATGGTGAGACTGGCCCCGATCAGCAAGGGTTTGCGGGGCAACCGGTCGGCGACCGCGCCGAGTGCGGGACCGGTCAGCACGGGAAGCCACATGGCGAACACGGCGAGCGCCGCCAGGCTGTCCGACCCGGTGAGGGACTTGACCCAGATCCCGCCGGTGAGCCACATCGCGGACGTCCCGAAGCCGGAGACCACCACCGCCGTCAGATACAGCCCGGCGTTGCGGTCCCGCAGCACCTTTCCTGCCGCCGCCCCTGCCATCGCGCCTCCCGTACGTCGTTGACCTGCGGTTCCGTCAGGAACTCATGCTGGCGACTAAGGACGGGCCGGGGCATCGGGCAGATGCCCTACACCGAGGTCGTCGAAAAGTTCTTCTGTCAGAAGCGTTGACGAAACATTCGGCCCACCTCTAGCTTCATCGCGTCGTACTTCGTACGTCATATATGAGACGCGATACGTGAGATGCGAGAGCCCTTCACCCATGACCTTTGCGCCCACCCCGATTCCGTCCCGCACCCAGTACGTGCTGGAGGCGATCAAGCACGCGATCCTCACGGCGCAGCTGAGACCAGGGCAGGCGCTCGTCGAGACCGAACTCGCCGCACAGTTCGGGGTCTCCAAGACCCCGGTGCGTGAGGCGCTGAAGACCCTCGCCGGTACCGGGCTCGTCGTCATGAGCCAGTACAAGGGCGTCACCGTGCGGCTTGTCGACGCGGAGATGGCCCGCGAGGTGTACGACGTACGGCTGCTCCTCGAGCCGGAGGCGCTGCGCCGCTCCATCACGCGCAGGGCCTCGCTCGACGCGGCCCAGGAAGCCCTGGAGCGGGCCGACTCCGCCGGTGACAAGGCCGACCGGTCGCTCGCCAACCGCGACTTCCACCGGGCGCTGTACCTGCCCTGCGGCAACCCACTGCTGGCCCGGATGCTCGACGAGGTCCGCGACCAGGCGGCGCTCGTGTCGACCGTGGCCTGGGCGACGACCCCGTCCTGGGAGCGGGAGGCGGCCGAGCACCGGGAGATCCTGCGGCTCGCGCTCGCCGACGACGCGGACGCCGCGGCCGCGGCCCTGCGCGATCACATCGCGTCGTTCGTCAGCCGCGCCTTCCCCGCCGGAGTGCAGACCGAGGGGGACGGGGCGTGAACCACCAGCACACCGACGAAAGGCCTGTCCGCATGGACCTCACACCGCTGAAGGCGGCCCTCGCAGATGTCGTGGCGATCCCGGTGACCCCGTTCGCCGCGGACGGAACCATCGACACGGCCGCCCACCGCGCCCTGCTGCGGCGGCTCCTCGACGGCGGTGTACGCATCCTCACCCCGAACGGCAACACCGGGGAGTTCTATGCGCTCACCCCCGAGGAGCGGCGCACCGTCACCGAGCTGACCATCGACGAGGTGGGCGGCCGTGCCACGATCCTGGTCGGGGTCGGGCACGACGTGCCGACCGCTGTGGCCGCGGCCGAGCACGCCCGCGACGCCGGCGCCGAAATGGTGATGGTCCATCAGCCCGTCCACCCGTACGTCTCGCAGGAAGGCTGGGTCGACTACCACCGGGCGATCGCCGAAGCCGTCCCCGGGCTCGGCGTCGTCCCGTACATCCGCAACCCGCAGCTCGGCGGGGAGGCACTCGCCGGGCTCGCCGACAGCTGCCCCAACGTCATCGGTGTGAAGTACGCCGTCCCGGACGTCACACGGTTCGCCGCCTTCGCCCGGGACGCGGGACTGGACCGGTTCGTCTGGATCGCCGGTCTCGCCGAGCTGTACGCGCCGGCCTACTTCTCCGCCGGCGCCACCGGCTTCACCTCCGGACTCGTCAATGTGGCTCCCGGGGTCTCGCTCGCCATGCTGGAGGCGCTGCGGGCCGGCGACCACGCGGCGGCGATGAAGGTCTGGGAGCGGATCCGCCGCTTCGAGGAACTGCGCGCCGACCGTCAGTCCGCCAACAATGTGACGGTCGTCAAGGAGGCCCTGGCCTCGCTCGGACTCTGCCGCCGCGATGTCCGCCCGCCCAGCCGGGAGCTGCCGCAGGCGCAGCGCGACGAGGTCGCCGACGAGGTCGCCGGGTGGTCGATATGACGGGCGAGGACGGAAGGATCGGGTCCGAGGAGCTGCGCAGCCACCAGTGGTACGGGACGGACGGGCTGCGTTCGTTCAGTCACCGGGCCCGCACCCGGCAGCTCGGCTACCTCCCCGAGGAGCATCTCGGCAAGCCGGTCATCGCGATCCTCAACACCTGGTCCGACATCAACCCCTGCCATGTCCATCTGCGCGACCGCGCGCAGGCGGTCAAGCGGGGCGTCTGGCAGGCGGGTGGATTCCCGCTCGAATTCCCGGTCTCCACCCTCTCGGAGACGTTCCAGAAGCCGACCCCGATGCTCTACCGCAACATGCTCGCGATGGAGACGGAGGAGCTGCTCCGCTCCTACCCCGTCGACGGCGCCGTGCTGATGGGCGGCTGCGACAAGTCGACGCCCGCGCTGCTGATGGGCGCCGCGTCCGTCGACCTGCCGACCGTCTTCGTGCCGGCCGGACCGATGCTGCCGGGGCACTGGCGCAACGAGGTCCTCGGCTCCGGCACCGACATGTGGAAGTACTGGGACGACAAGCGGGCCGGGCTCATCGGCGACTGCGAGATGGGCGAGCTGGAGAACGGACTTGCGCGTTCGCCCGGCCACTGCATGACGATGGGTACGGCGTCCACCCTGACGGCCGCCGCCGAAGCGCTCGGTGTCACGGTGCCGGGAGCCTCGTCGATCCCGGCGGTGGACTCCGGGCACGACCGGATGGCGGCGCAGTCCGGGCTCCGGATCGTCGAACTGGTGTGGCGGCAGCGGAAGCTGTCGTCGATCCTCACCGCGGAGGCGTACGAGGACGCGGTCGCCACCGTCCTCGCGCTCGGCGGCTCCACCAACGCCGTCATCCATCTGATCGCCATGGCGGGCCGCTCGGGAGTGAAGCTCACCCTCGACGACTTCGACCGGATCGCCCGCACGGTCCCCGTCCTCGCCAACCTCCGCCCCGGCGGGGCGTACCTGATGGAGGACTTCCACTTCGCCGGCGGGCTGCCCGGATTCCTGGCCCGGCTGACCGACGTACTCCACCTGGACCGGCCGACGGTCTCGTGCGACACGCTCCGCGAGCAGCTCGACGGGGCGCTCGTGCACAACTCCGATGTCATCCGGGAGCGGGACAACCCTCTCGCCGAGGAGGGCGGCGTGGCGGTGCTGCGCGGCAACCTCTGCCCCGACGGCGCGGTCATCAAGCACATCGCCGCCGAACCGGAACTGCTGCGGCACACCGGACCCGCGGTCGTCTTCGACGACTACAAGGAGATGCAGCGCACCATCAACGACCCGGCGCTCGCCCTCACCCCGGACCATGTCCTGGTGCTCCGCAACGCCGGACCCAAGGGCGGCCCCGGGATGCCCGAGTACGGCATGCTGCCGATCCCCGACTATCTGTTGAAGCAGGGCGTTCGGGACATGGTGCGGATCTCCGACGCCCGGATGAGCGGCACCAGTTACGGGGCGTGCGTGCTGCACATCGCCCCCGAGTCGTACGTCGGCGGGCCGCTCGCGCTCGTCCGCACCGGTGACCTGATCACCCTGGACGTCGAGGCGCGCCTGCTCCATCTCGACGTGCCGGACGAGGAGCTGGAGCGCCGGCGGGCCGCCTGGACGCCGCCGGCCACCCGGTACGAGCGCGGTTACGGCGCGCTCTACCACGACCAGATCACCCAGGCCGACACCGGCTGTGACTTCGCCTTCCTGGCCCGGCAGGGAGAAGTGCCCGACCCGTACGCGGGCTGACCGCCCCACCGAGAATTCCGGCGCACCACCTGTTCGACATACCGAACAGCATGCGGTAAGCGCTTGCGCACTCCACGCACCGCCGTCACCCGCACCACCACCCGCACCTCCCTCAGAACGGAGACGTGTCATGGCCCAAGCCACCGCCGTGGCCACACCGCCCAAGGTGCCCCGGCGCCGCTCCGCGAACCCCCGCCGACTGCCTTATCTGCTCATCGCCCCCGCGGGGCTGCTGATGCTGGGCTTCATCGCCTACCCGGTGGTCAGCGTCTTCTACTACAGCCTGCAGAACTACAACGTCACCAAGCCGTGGCGGAACGGCTTCGCCGGCTTCGACAACTTCACCCGGATCTTCACCGACGACGACCAGTTCTGGACGACGCTCGGCTTCAGCGCCCAGTGGGTCGTCACCCAGGTCGCGCTCCAGCTCACGCTCGGCCTGGCGCTGGCCCTCATCGTCAACCAGACCTTTATCGGCCGGGGCATCTCCCGCGCCATGGTCTTCTCCCCGTGGGCCGTCTCCGGCGTGCTGACCAGCACCATCTGGATCCTGCTCTACAACTCCTCGACCGGCTTCAGCCGTTACCTCACGGACGCCGGGATCGGCGACTACGGCACCTCGGTGCTCTCGGACACCGGCACCGTCTTCTGGGCCGCGACCGTCGCCGAACTCTGGCGCGGGGTCCCCTTCTTCGCCATCCTCATCCTCGCCGACCTGCAGTCCGTCTCCAAGGAGCTGTACGAGGCGGCAGCGGTCGACGGCGCCGGACGGATGCGTCAGTTCTTCCACATCACCCTGCCGCACCTGCGGGACGCGATCATCCTCTCCACGCTGCTGCGCGGCGTCTGGGAGTTCAACAACGTCGACCTGCTCTACACCCTCACCGGCGGCGGACCGGCCGGCGAGACCACCACCCTGCCGCTCTACGTCGCCAACACCGGCATCGAGGGCCACGACTTCGGCTACGCCTCCGCGCTCACCACCGTCGCCTTCGTGATCCTCCTCTTCTGCTCGATCGTCTACCTGCGCCTGAGCAAGTTCGGAGGCGACCACAAGTGACTGCCGCACTCGCCGAGAAGCACACCGAAACCGTCGCGGAGCCCGCACGGGAAACCCCGCCGCCCACCGTGCGCCGCCGCAGGCGTGAGCGCGCCTTCGACGACGTACCCCGCTGGCAGATCTACGTGCCGCTGGGCATCTATCTGCTCTTCACCCTCATCCCGTTCTACTGGATGTTCCTCTTCGCCGTCCGGCCCACCGGATCCACCTCGCTCGTGCCGTGGCCGATGACGGGGGAGCACTTCTCGAAGGTCTGGACCGAGCGCAGCTTCGCCGTCTTCTTCCAGAACAGCATGATCGTCGGCGTCTGCACGCTGATCGCCACCACGCTCGTCGCCCTCGCCGGCGGATACGCCCTGGCCCGGTTCGACTTCCGGATCAAGAACGGCTTCATGCTGGCGCTGCTCTGCTCGCAGTTCATCCCGGGCGCCCTGATGCTCGTACCGCTCTTCGAGATCTTCAAGAACCTCCAGATGATCAACTCCCTGGGGAGCGTCGTCATCGCCGAGACGGTCTTCCAGCTGCCGCTCTCCATCATCCTGATCAGCGGTTTCATCAAGAACGTCCCGGCCACGCTGGAAGAGGCGGCCTGGGTGGACGGCTGCTCGCGCTTCCGGGCCTTCTGCGCGGTGGTGCTGCCGCTGCTGCGGCCCGGACTGATCGCCGTCGGCTCCTTCGCCTTCGTGCACAGCTGGAACCACTTCCTGTTCGCCCTGATGTTCCTCAGCGAGCAGGACAAGCAGACGATCCCGGTCGGCCTGAACACCCTCATCGGCGCGGACAGCGTCGACCTGGGGGCGCTCGCCGCGGGTGGCGTGATCGCCGCGGTCCCCGTGGTGATCGTCTTCGCCTTCATCCAGAAGTGGCTGATCACCGGCTTCAGTGCCGGTGCCGTGAAGGGCTGACAGCCCTTCCGCAGCGCCCTGCCGCCCCCGTTCTGCCCGGTCGAGGAGACCTCCCCCGATGACCACAACTCCCTCAACACCGCCTACACGTAAAAGACTCGTACGACCTTCCGTGGCCGCTGCCGCGCTGCTCGCAGGCTGGAGGGCCGGATGAGCACCACCCCGACGCCCGTTCCGCTCGTCCTCGCCGGCGCGCGCGGTCACGGACGCTGGCATCTCGCCAACATCCGCCGCCTGCAGCACAAAGGCCTCGTCCGTCTCGTCGGCATCTGCGAACTGAATCCGCTGGCCGAGGACGAACTCGCCCCCTTCGCCGGTGAACTTCCCGTCCAGTCGTCCGACTTCGGGGAGCTCCTCGACTCCACCGGCGCTCGCGCCGCCGTCATCTGCACCCCGATCCAGACCCACACCGAACTGGCCCTGGCCGCCGCCGCCCGCTCCGTCCACCTCCTGCTGGAGAAGCCGCCCGCCGCTACGTACGCCGACTTCGAGCGGATGCTCACCGGCGTGCGGTCGGCCGGCATCGCCTGCCAGGTCGGCTTCCAGTCCTTCGGCTCGCACGCCGTCGCCGCCATCCGCGAAGTCATGGGCTCCGGCGCCCTCGGCACGGTGCTGGGCATAGGCGCCGCGGGCGCCTGGGTCCGCGACGACGCCTACTACCGGCGGGCCCCTTGGGCGGGGCGGCGCAGGATCGGCACGGTCGACGTCGTCGACGGTGTCCTCACCAACCCCCTCGCGCA
This sequence comes from Streptomyces sp. NPDC057486, assembly GCF_042802415.1. NCBI lineage: Bacteria > Bacillati > Actinomycetota > Actinomycetes > Kitasatosporales > Streptomycetaceae > Streptomyces > Streptomyces sp. NPDC057486. The sequence continues at coordinate 116,881 of NZ_JBHVEE010000007.1, forward strand.
CGCCGTCGCCACTGCACTCGAACTCGCCGGCGCGGGGACCGCCGACGACGTGGCCGCCATCGAAACCGAGCTGTTCCGCGCCCACGACATCGAGGCCGACGACACGTCATCCGTCCGTATCACCACCACCGGCGGGCTGCCGGTCACCGCGTCCGTCACCCTCTGCGCCGAACAGGCCGGGGAACCGTACGTCATCGTCCACGGCGACCGCGGCCGGATCACCTTCTGGTACAAGCAGGACCGGGTTCTCGTCCAGCGCGCCGGACACGGCCCCGAGGAGGCCGTGCACGGGCGGACCGACCTCCTGGAGAACCTCGTCGAACACCTCGCGGGCCGCGCCGAACTCCTGGTGCCCCCGCACCGCACCGGGGCCTTCATGCGGGTCGTCGAAGCCGTACGGACCGCCCCGGAGCCCGTCGCGCTGCCCTCCGACGCCTGGCACACCGAGCCTGCGACCGCCTCCACCGGAGCGCGCCGGGTGGTCCGCGGCATCGACGCCCTGGTCGCGGCGGGCGCCGACAGCCTCACGCTCTTCTCCGAACTCGGCGTCCCCTGGGCGCTCCCCACCGAGGTGAGTTCATCGTGACCCCCACATCCGCACTCCTGAGCTGCGCCGGACGCCCCGTCGGCCGGTACACCTATCTCCCCACGCCCGAGGGCCGCCCCTACTTCCACCCGGTCACCACCCTCGCGGGCGTCCAGGTCACCGAGGAGCGCCCCGCCGACCACCTCCACCACCTGGGCACCTCCGTCGCCGTTCCGGACGTCGCCGGGCACAACTTCTGGGGCGGCCGCACCTTCGTCCGTGACCAGGGCCCCACCGAGCTCGACAACCACGGGGTCCAGCGCCACCTCGGCTGGAAGCTCCGCGACCCGGACGGCTTCGTCGAGGAGCTCAGCTGGGAGGCGGACCACACCGAGCTGCTGCGCGAGCACCGCACCGTCGCCGCAGCTCAACTCTCCGACACCGCCTGGGCGCTGGACTTCTCCTTCTCGCTCACCAACTGCGGCACCGACGACCTCTCCATCGGCAGCCCCGCCACCAACGGCCGCCCCGGCGCCGGATACGGCGGCTTCTTCTGGCGCGCCCCGAAGGAACCCGCCGCGCCCGCCGTGTTCAACGGAATCGGCGACGGCGAGGAAGCGGTCCACGGGCGGGTCGCCGACTGGGTGGCCATGACGGGCGACGGATGGACCCTCGTCTTCGCCGGAGCGACCGACGAGACCCGGCGTGACCCGTGGTTCGTGCGGACCACCCAGTACCCGGGCGTCGGTTCCTCCCTCGCCGCCGCCGAGCGGCTGCCGGTCCCGGCCGGTGCCACCGTGGTACGCCGCGTCGTCACCGTCATCGCGGACGGCCGGCTGGACCGGGCGACGGCGGCCGCGTACGTCCGCCGGGCGGTGACCGCGTGAGCCGTCCCTGGACCGCCGACCTCGGCGACGGCACCTATCGCAACCCCGTCCTGAACGCCGACTGGTCCGACCCCGACGTCGTCCGGGTCGGCGACGACTACTACCTCACGGCGTCCAGCTTCGGCCGGGTCCCCGGACTGCCGCTGCTGCACTCCCGCGACCTGGTCAACTGGACGCTCGTCGGCCACGCACTCGACCGCCTGGAACCCGCCGCCGACTTCGCCGTGCCCCGCCACGACTGCGGTGTGTGGGCGCCCTCCCTCCGGCACCACGCCGGCCGGTTCTGGATCTTCTGGGGCGACCCGGACCACGGCATCCAGCAGATCAACGCCGAGTCCGTCCGCGGTCCGTGGAGCGCCCCGCATCTCGTCAAGGCGGGAAGGGGACTGATCGACGCCTGTCCGCTGTGGGACGAGGAGACCGGCGAGGCCTACCTCGTGCACGCCTGGGCGAAGTCCCGCTCCGGCATCAAGAACCGGATCACCGGCCACCGGATGAGCCCCGACGGACGCGAACTCCTCGACGAGGGCAAGACCCTGATCGACGCGGACCGGATCCCGGGCTGGTTCACTCTCGAAGGCCCCAAGCTCTACCGGCACGACGGCGAGTTCTGGATCTTCGCCCCGGCCGGTGGTGTGACGACCGGGTGGCAGGGGGCCTTCCGGTCACGGGACTTCTTCGGACCGTACGAGGAACGTGTCGTCCTCGCCCAGGGCCGCACCTCGGTCAACGGGCCGCACCAGGGCGGCTGGGTTCGAACCACGGCAGGGCACGACTGGTTCCTGCACTTCCAGGAGCGCGGGGCGTACGGGCGAGTCGTCCATCTCCAGCCGATGCGGTGGGACACGGACGGCTGGCCGGTCCTCGGCGACCACGGCGAACCCGTCTCCGTCCACCCCAAACCCGTCGCCCCCGAGCAGCCCCCCGAAGCCCCGGCGTCCAGCGACGGCTTCCCCGGCGGGCGGTACGGCAGGCAGTGGCAGTGGACGGCGAACCACCGGCCCGGCTGGACGGTCGAGCACGCAGGGGACGGGCTGCGGCTCAGCTGCGTACGGACGGCGTACGCGCACGATCTGCGCGCCCTGCCCAACGTCCTGGTCCAGCGGCTGCCCGCCGAGACCTTCACCGCCGAGGTCGGTATCACCCTCGGCAGCCAGGAGGCGGGGGCCAAGGCGGGGCTCGCCGTGCTCGGCGACGCGTTCAGCTGGATCGGTCTCGAACGGGCCGAGGACGGTGGGATACGGCTCGTGCATCGGTACGCCGAGAGCGTGGCCGAACACGAACGGGACGCCGAACACAGCCACCCGGCACCCGAAGGACGCGCCCGGCTCCGCATCGAGGTCACTCAGGGCGCCCGCTGCCACTTCTTTGCCGACACCGGCGACGGGGCCGGGTTCCGGTCCTCGGGCCAGCCCTTCGCCGCGGCCCCGTGGCGCTGGGTCGGCGCACTGCTCGGACTCTTCGCCACCGCACCGACCGGGACGGGACCCGCCGGGACGGCCGACTTCACCGACTTCCGCACCACGGCCTGACCCGCACCCCCGACCGACCAGAGATGTCCGCCGCAGACGCCGCCCACCACCAGGTGTCCGACTACCTCGGCGGCGAGGACGGCTGGGCCCCGCAAGGTGCCCACCACCGAACTCCCACGCATGCGCAGCACCGACAGAAACCAGAGAGAAGAACCGACATGAACATCTCCACGACGCAGCGGGGGCGTGCCGCAGCAGCCGTGTCCCTCGCGGCGGTGCTCGCCCTGACCGCCACCGCCTGCGGTGACGACGGCAGCAGCAGCAGCTCCGGCGACGAAGGCAGCGGCAAGGGCAAGGTCGTCTTCTGGGACAACAACGGCGGCGTCCGCACCGACATCTGGAAGGAGATCATCGCCGACTTCGAGAAGAAGTACCCGGAGATCGAGGTCCAGTACGTCGGGGTGGCCGCCCCAGAGGCCCAGTCCAAGTACGACAACGCCATCCAGGGCGGCGGCCTGCCGGACGTCGGCGGCGTCGGCGCGGCGATGCTCGCCGGGATCGCCGCCCAGAACGCGCTGGAGCCGCTGGAGGACCGGACCGCCGAGTCCTCACTCGACGGCAAGCTGAACAAGAGCATGGTCGAGTCGGTGAAGGCGGCCGGCGGCTCCGACGAGCACATGTACAACGTCCCGGTCTCCGCCAACAACGGCGTCCTCTACTACCGCACCGACCTGTTCAAGAAGGCGAACCTGGCCGAGCCGACCACCTGGGACACGTTCTACGCGGCGGCCGACAAGCTCACCGCGGCCAAGAAGAACGAGTTCGGCTACACCATCCGCGGCGGTGCCGGATCCATCGCGCAGGCGATGGACGCGATGTACGGGCAGTCCGGCATCACGTCCTTCTGGGACCCGAGCGGCGAGAAGACCACGCTCAACGACCCGAAGAACGTCCAGGCGCTGGAGAAGTACGCGGGCCTCTTCAAGAAGGTCACCCCGTCCGCCGACCTCAACAACGACTTCATCAAGATGGTCGCCCAGTGGGACTCCGGAACCATCGGCATGCTGAACCACAACCTGGGCTCCTACCAGGACCACGTGAAGGCGCTGAGTACCGACAAGTTCCGCGGCATTCCGCAGCCCACCGGCCCCGGCGGCAAGCGGGTGCAGGTCTCCAACCCGGTCGACGGCCTGGGCCTTTTCAAGAGCTCCAAGAACAAGGAGGCCGCCTGGAAGTTCATCGAGTTCGCCGCCTCCCACGAGGCGAACTCGAAGTTCAACGAGACGGCGGGCCTCATCCCGGCCAACACGGAGGCCGCCCAGGACGCCTGGATCTCCAAGTCGGAGCCGACCAAGCTCGCGGCCCAGGCCCTCACCGACGGTTCCACCAGCATCGTCCAGCTCCCGTACTACCTGCCTGACTGGAACACCATCAGCAAGGCCGACAACGAGCCCGAGTTCCAGAAGGTGCTCCTCGGCAAGACCACCGCGAAGGCCTTCCTGGACAAGATGGCCGACGAGCTGAACAAGGCCCAGGCGGAGTGGAAGGACCAGAAGAAGAGCTGACACGGACGTCCGTCACGTCACGGCCGACACCCCGGTGACCGGGGCCGGCGGCGGTCCGGGTCGCGCCCCGCCGCCGGTCCCTCGCGACGACCCCGCCGCGATGCGGGAACTCGCCACCGAGGAGCACGTACCCCTGCTCGACCTCGGCCCGTCACCCTCGCCGGCCGACAGGAGCTCGGCCGCAGGACCGACCTGATCGCCGTACACAACGCGGGCGTGCCCGCCGGGCAGCTCACCTCGGGCGCCGGCTGGACCCCGACCCTGCGCACCCGGATCGACGACCCGCGCGCCGTACCGGGCAAGGGCTGCTGGCCGACGGGTCGTCAACAATTCGTCGGAGCAAACGTCGTTGCTCGTCCGTCCGCCCACGGATCCCTTCGGTGCGGAGTGATCACATGGCTGTGGCAAGCGGTTACTATGCCGCCGTCGTGTCCATCGCACCACAGCCGTCCGAGGGGATCCCGCGTTGCGCCACTCACTGCTTCCCGCCCTGTTCTGCACCGGGCTCGTCGCCGCCACCAGCCTGCTCACCGGCACGGCCGCGACCGCCGCCGCTCCCGTCCCGTCCGCAGGCCCCACCTCCGCCGTCGCCGAGGCGACTGCTCAGGCCGCCGACGTACGCGAACAGCTGGACCGGATACCGGGACTCACCGTCGTCTCGCAGACCACCAAGGAGGGATTCCCCTACTACACCCTCACGCTGACACAGCCGATCGACCACGAGCGCCCCGACCGCGGCACGTTCGAGCAGCGCCTCACGCTCTGGCACAAGTCCGAGACAGCGCCGATGGTCCTCTACACGGGCGGCTACTCGCTCTCCAGCTCCACCCGCGAGATCACCAGGCTTCTCGACGCCAACCAGGTCAGCATCGAGCACCGCTACTTCAGCCAGTCCCGGCCCGCGACGGTCGACTGGAACGACCTGACCGTCCAGCAGGAGGCGAGTGACGAACACGCGGTCGTCCAGGCCCTCAAGGCGATCTACCGGGCCAAGTGGCTGGGCACGGGCGCGTCGAAGGGCGGGATGACGCAGGTCTACCACGAGCGCTTCTACCCGGACGACCTGGACGCCGTCGTCGCGTACGTCGCACCGAACGACGCCGCCAACAACGACGACAGCGGCTACGAGAAGTTCTTCGAGACCGTCGGCACCCCCGAATGCCGGGCCGCCCTGAACGCCGTGCAGCGCGAGATGCTGGTCCGGCGGGACCGGATGCTGCCCCGCTTCGAGGCCACCGCCGAGAAACAGGGCCTCACCTTCCAATACCTCGGATCGGCCGACCGGGCCTACGAGTTCTCCGTACTGGACCAGGTGTGGAACTTCTGGCAGAGCGGTACGTACGCCGACTGCCCGGCCGTCCCCGACGCGAGGACCGCCACCGACGACGAGCTGTACACCTGGTCGCTGGGGCACGGACTCAGCCCGTACGCCGACCAGGGCAACGGCGCCGAGGGCAGCGGACCGTACTACCGCCAGGCCGCCGCCCAACTGGGCTGGGCCGACCTCAAGTTCAAGCATCTGGCCGACGTCCGCCACTACCCCGGCATCTACCAGCCCAACTCGGTGCTGCCCGCCGACATGCGGGTCGGGTACGACGGGCGCACCATCAAGGACGTCGACCGCTGGGTCGCCACCCGCGGCGAGCGGATGATGTTCGTCTACGGACAGAACGACCCGTGGAGCGCCGAGCGGTTCAAGCCGAGCAAGCACGACTCCATGCTCTTCGAGGCACCGAACAGCAACCACGGCGCCCTGATCTCCAAGCTGAACCCCGCGGACCGGGCCGCGGCGGAGGCGACCGTGAAGCGGTGGGCGGGCCAGTGACGACCCACCCACCGCGGACGATCGGTGACCCCGGTCAGTCGTAGGTGGTGTCCGAGGCGGTGCAGCGGCAGCAGGTGTCGCTGCCCGTCTCGGTCGGCTGGTCCTCGCTCCGGCCTCCGGTGCCGAGATCTCCGCTGCCGCAGAAGCGCTTCAACCCGCCGACGGGCCGAAGTCGTCGCGCACAGAGGCCGGTTGGCCCGTCGCACGGACGGCGCGCGCTGTCACGTCGTCGCCCCGGGTGTCCCGGTCGCCCTCCGCGTGGTTGTACTGCCCGGCGAACGTGTGCGTGCCGACCGGCACCGTCCGGCCCGGCTTCAGCGTCCAGCGGTAGACGAGGAAACCGCCCTTCTCCTGCGCGGAGGCGGCGAAGTCCTGCTCCGGCAGGGAGCGCCAGGAACCGGTCGTGTTCACCCCGCCGGTGAGCGCGATCCGCAGCTCGACGGTGAGGCCGGCGAGCGGTTGCTGCGTCTGCAGCGTCACATTGCTCTGGGCCCAGTACCTGTTGCTGTGCGGGTCGACGGCGCCGTCGACCCGGAGCGGCCCGTCCTCGGTGGGCAGCGCGCCGCCCCCGGCCGGTGGTTGCGACGCCGGAGCGGGCGAGGCGGGCGGGCCCGCGACCTGCTTTCCGCGCGGGTCCCCGCTGCCCGCCGACGTGACCGCGTAGGCCCCTGCGGCCAGTACCGCGCAGACCGCCGCCGTCGCCCCGGCGACCCGCAGCCACGGCATCGTCCCGCGCGGGGCCCGCGGCGCACGGGCGGACGGCGTGTCCGTCATTCCGCGCTCGATCCGGGCCAGCATCCGCTCCCGGTCGGGGCGATGCGCCTCGGCAGCCGTACGCAGCCGCTCACGCAGCTCGTCGTCCATCAGTGTCTTCCTCCGCTGCGCTGCGCCGCGACGGCCACCTGTACCTGCGCGGCGGGCGTATCGGGACCGAGCAGCCGCTGCAGCTCCGCGACGGCGCGCGAGGTCTGGCTCTTCACCGTGCCCACGGATATCCCGAGCACCAGAGAGGTGTCCCGCTCCGACAGGTCGAAGGCGTGCCGCAGCACCACGCACGCCCGCTTGCGGAACGGCAGCCTGCGCAGCGCCCCCTGGACATCGACGACCACCGACACATCGGGATCGTCGACCGCGCACCGGTCCCCGGCCCCGCGCGGCGCCCAGAACAGGGCGATCCTGCGCCGCTCGCGCACCGCGCTGCGGATCCGGGTACGGGCGAGGTTGGCGACGACGCCGCGCGCGTACGCGACGGGACGGTCGGCGTTTCTCACCCGGTCCCAGCGGTGCCAGAGGGCCAGCAGAGCATCGGCAGCCAGATCGTCCGCGGCGTCGGCCTCGCCGGTGAGCAGATGGGCGAGCCGGGCGAGTTCGGCGTAATGGGCCTCGAAGAACTCATGGAACTCGGCGGCAGCGGCATCGTCGACGACTGTGCCCACGGGTACCTCTCCCTGCACTCGAATCCCTGTGACGCGCGTGGTCCGACTGTGTACGGTTCCCGTTCCCACCCGCGGAATGCGGGCGGGGCGAGAGCGTATCAACGCATCCCGGAAGCGCTTCGACACGGGTGCGCGATCCACGTAAGGCGTAACACGGCGAAAACCTGAAGACCCTGTGTCCGAAGGAACAATCCAGCTACCCACCGAGGGACTTTCACCCACCCAGGAGTGCCCATGCCGGACAGCACCGTCCGGCACATCGACTGGGAGCGGTACGAGATCGCCATCCCGGCCTTCCTCACGATCGCCGTGATGCCCTTCACGTGCTCGATCACCAACGGCATCGGGGCGGGTTTCCTCGCGTACGTGGTCATCAAGACCGTCCTCGGCAAGGCGCGCGAAGTGCACTGGCTGCTCTGGGGCGCCTCGGTACTGTTCGCGGTCTACTTCGCGATCGACCCGATCGAGCAGCTGCTCGGCGTGAAGTAGTCACGTCGGCGGGGCGGTCCGGGCCGGTCAGGTCCCGAACGCGCGCAACGCGGCCCGCGCCGCCCCGCACAGCTCGTCGTCCTCCGGCACGGACTCCCAGCCACCGTGCCGGACCGGGCGTTCATCGGCGGCCAGCACGGCACGCAGGGCCGGGGCCGCCGCGGCGGCGGGCGGGCCGATCTCGGCGAGGCGGTGGACGGCCGTGATCGTCGCCCGGTAGGCGTGTCTGCCCTGTTGGAGCGGGTTCAGCAGCCCGAGCAGAGCGGGTACCGCCTCACTGCTCCGACCGGTGATCTGCCACAGGGCGTAGCCGCACCTCAGCGGAAGCCAGCCCTCCTTGTGCTCGGGAAGCAGGGCCCGTATCCGCTCGGCGTACGGCGCCGCGGACGGGCCCAGTTCGCCGAGGAAGCCCACCACCTCCTCGCGGCCCCAGGGGGCGTCGAACGCCGGCAGCAGCACATCGAGCGCGGGTTGCGGATCGCCGGTCAGCCGCCAGTACGCCACCCGCAGCCGCGATACGGCGAAATCCTCCGCCGGTGCGTCGACCAGCGCCCGCAGACGAGGGCGCGGGACGGCCTCGACCGCCGCCGGGCCGATCGCGGCGAGGGCGTCGAGCGCCCAGACCGCCGCGTCGGTGTCCAGCAGTGGCAGCAGCTCCGGGACAGCGGGCGCGGCTGCTCGGCCCCAGGCCGTCAACACCTGGCACAGGGCCCGCCGTTCGTTCTTGAGCGTCGCCGCCGCGAGCCGCCGCCGCAGTGGATCCAGCAGCTCGTCGGCGCACCCGGCCAGCGGCGCGAGGGTGTCCAGCAGCGCCAGTCGGTGCATCCACCAGCCGTCGGCGTGCGTCTGATGCAGGGCGAAGCCGAGCCGGCCCCCGGACAGCCGGTCCACCACGGGACCCAGACAGCGCCGGTCGCCGAGCCGGGCGAGCGCCCAGACCGCGGTGTCCTGCGCATCCGCGGACACCTCGTCGCCCGTGCACAGGGCTGCCAGACCGTCGGCCCACGGCCGGGCGGCCTCGCCGCACATGCCGAGTACCCGCGCGGCGAACTGTCGGTTCTCCGGCTCGGCGTCGGTGAGCAGTCCTGCGACGGCGGGCAGCAGCACGGGTACGGGGGAGCGCCAGGTGCTGAGCACCTCGGCGGCGGTCCGCAGCGCTCCCGCGCGATGCCCCGCCTGCGGGTGGCCGAGGAGCCGCAGGGACAGTTCCGTTCGGACCTCGCGGTCCGGTCCGAACGCCGCGGCCGTCCACGGCACCAGCCTCGCCGCGTTCCGGAACCCCCACTCGTTCTGCCCCGGTTCGTCGAACCGGGCATCCCGCAGGACCGATACGACGGTCTCCAGATGTTCCGGGTCCCGCTGCTCCGGGAGGGCCCGTCGCAGCGCGGTGACCGCCGCGAGTCGCTCAGCCGGGGAACCCTGACCGGCGATGTCCCGCAACCGGTCGCGGGTGGAGGTCAGCCCGGGCGCCCGCAACAGCAGCTTCCCGGCCGCCTCGACGAGCTCCGACCGCACCTCCGCGTTCGGCTCCGCGTCCGACCGCGCCCACAGCGCCTCGCTCACCGCCTCCGCCTCCGCGGCGGCATGCGACAGCGGCTGGGCAACTGCCCGGCGCACCACCGGATCGGAGTCGTCCAGCAGTGTGAGCAGCACGGGCAGCGCCCCGGTCCACGCCGCGGACCAGCCGGGGTCGACGAACCGGCGCTCCGCCTGCCAGCAGCCGACCCGGGCCAGACTCCCGACGAGCTGCAGCAGTGCCCCGCGGACCGTCACCACCGGGTCGGCGGCCATCGCCACCAGATACGGCAGCAGCGGCGGCGCGGCCGAACAGATCTGACCGCCCTGGTGGTAGACGGAGGTGAGCATCTCCTCCACCGCGTCATCCGCACGCTCCGGCTCGTACACGTCGCGCACCCAGCCCGGCACCTCGACCGCGGAGCCGTACACATGCTTCAGCGCGGCCCAGTCGGTCCGGTCCAGTCCGTCGAGCGTGCGGGGGTCGGAAGGCGCGGAGGTCATGATCCCGATTCTGGCAGCCGCGGCCGGCCCTCCGCGCCCGGTTTCTCACCCCTGGAGCGCCGCCTTCATCATCTTCTGGGCGATCGGCGCCGCCAGGCCGTTGCCGCTGACCTCCGAGCGGGCCGAGCCCGAGTCCTCCACGACGACGGCGACCGCGACCTCCTTGCCGGTGGACGCCGACTTCGCATACGAGGTGAACCAGGCGTACGGCGTGTTGCTGTTGCCCACGCCGTTCTGCGCGGTGCCCGTCTTGCCACCGACCTCCGCCCCGTCGATCCGGGCGTTGGTGCCGGTGCCCTGCTCGACGACGGTGACCATCGCGCTGCGCAGCTGCTCGGCGGTCGAGGCGGAGACGACCCGCTTCGTGTCGCCGTCCGCGAACTCCTGCAGGGTGTTGCCCTCGGAGTCCGCCACCTTCGACACCATGTGCGGGGCCGCCAGCTCACCGCCGTTGGCGAGGGCCGAGGACACCATGGCCATCTGCAGCGGGGTCGCGGTGACCTCGAACTGGCCGATGCCTGTCAGCGCCGTCTGCGCCTTGTCCATGCCCGACGGGTAGAGGCTCTCGGAGGCGCGCACCGGGACGTCCAGCTTCTCCGTGTTGAAGCCGAACTTCTCGGCCATCGCCCGCACCTTGTCCTGGCCGAGATCGGCGGCGGCCTTCGCGAAGACGTTGTTGCAGGAGTACTGGAGCGCCGTGCGCAGTGTGGCGTTCTCGCAGGGTGCGGACGCGCTCTCGTTCCTCAGGACCGTGGTGGTGCCGGGCAGCGTGTACGGGTCGGGGCTGTCCGTGCGCTCGTCGACCGAGCTGTAGAGACCGTTCTCCAGCGCGGCCGACGCCACCACCAGCTTGAACGTCGATCCGGGCGCCAGCGGCTGCCGCAGAGCACGGTTGACCAGTGGCTTGTCCGGGTCGGAGAGCAGCTTCTTCCACACGTCGCCGTCGTTCGTCCCACTGATCTTCGACGGGTCGTACGAGGGGGTGGAGACCATTCCCAGAATCTTCCCGGTCGCGGGGTCGATCGCGACGGCCGCCCCCTTGTCGTTGCCGAGCGCCTCGTACGCCGCCTTCTGCACATCAGGGTCGATCGTCGTCAGCACACTGCCGGGCGAGGTCTGCTTGCCCGTCACCACGTCGACGGGGTTCTTCAGCCGGTTGTCCGTGCCGTCGAGCACATGGCTGTAGATCCCTTCGAGCTGGGTGGCGCCGTACGCCTGCGAGCTGTACCCGGTGACGGCGGCATAGAGCTCGCCCTGCGTGTACGTGCGCTTGTACGCGAGATCGCTGCCCCGGGTCTTCTCCGATCCGGTGACCGGTGCTCCGGCCACGATGATGTCGCCGAGCGGCTGCGCGTACTGCGCGATGGTGTTCCGCCGGTTGTGGTCGTTGTCCGCGAGTGCCTGGGCCTGGTACGCCTGCACCCAGGTCGCCCGCCCCAGCAGGGCGAGGACCAGCAGCAGGCAGAAGACCGAGGTGTGCCTGATTGTTCTGTTCATCCCGCTGGAGGGACGAGCGGCGGCGCCCGGCGCGTTCCCGTCTGTGCCGCTTCTCACCGATTCTTCATACTGCGCGCCACGGGGCCGGGTCAGCCGGGCGTGACGAACCCCGACTCGTACGCCGCGATCACCGCCTGGGTGCGGTCCCTGGCTCCGGTCTTCGCCAGCACCGCCGCCACGTGCGTCTTCGCCGTGGCCGGGCCCACCCGCAGCCGTTCCGCGATCTCCGCGTTGGCCAGCCCCGCCGCCATCAGCCGCAGCACCTCCGCCTCCCGTTCGGTGAGCCGGGCCACCCAGGGCGGTGCGGCGGACGCCTGCCGCCTGCCGTACTCGGCCGCCAGTCCCCGTACCGCCGCCGGGAACAGCAGGGAGTCGCTGCGCGCGACCAGCCGCACCGCCCGGACCAGGTCCTCGGCCGCCGCACGCTTCAGCAGGAAGCCCGCGGCTCCGGCGCGCAGGGCGTCGTACACGTAGGAGTCGTTCTCGAAGGTGGTGACGACGACGATCCGCGGGGGCGGGCCGAGCGAGCCGAGGATCTGCTCGGTGGCGCGGATCCCGTCCACCTCCGGCATCCGTACGTCCATCAGCACCACATCGGGGCGCAGCTCCCGCACGACGGAGACGGCCTCGGCGCCGGTCGCGGCCTCGCCGACGACCTGCAGGCCGGGTTCGGCGTCGAGGATGACGCGCAGGGCCGTGCGGACCATGCGTTCGTCGTCGGCGATCACGACCCGGATGTCGGTGTTCATCGTTTCTCCTGTGCGGGGATGTGCAGGGGCAGCCGAGCGGTCAGCCGCCACCTGTCGTCGTCGTGCGGTCCGGCCTCGGCGCGGCCGCCGAGCAGGACGGCCCGTTCGGCGATGCCGCGCAGCCCGCGGCCGCCGCCGGGCCGCACCACCGGTGTCCGCCCGGACAGCGGGTTGTCCACAGTGATCGTCAGCTCCTTGTCGCACACCGCGATCCGCAGCTCCACCGGTGCCGCCCGCCCGCCGTGCCGCAGCGCGTTGCTCAGCCCCTCCTGCACGATCCGGTACGCCGCACGGGACACGGCGGCGGGGACCGTGCCCGGATCGCCCCGGGCGACGTACGACACGGGGACCCCGCAGCGGGCCAGCAGGCCGTCCAGTGCGTCGAGCGCCGGTCCCGTCAGTCCGTCCTCCCCCTCGTCCTCCTGTCGCAACAGGCCCAGCACGGAGTCGAGTTCGCCGACCGTACGCCGGGTGGTCTCCTCGATCGCGGTGAGCGCCTCGCGCACGAACTCCGGGTCGCTGTCCAGTACCCGGCGGGCCGCACCCGCCTGGAGCGTCACGGCGCTGAGCGCGTGGCCGACCGAGTCGTGCAGCTCCCGGGCCAGCCGGTTGCGGACCGCCAGGTCGGCCGCCCGGCGTTCGGCGGCGGCCAGCCGGTCGTCGGGGGTCGGGCCCAGCAGCAGCGGAGCGCGGCGGGCCAGCAGCGCCCCGGCCGCCGCCGCGCAGCCGGCCAGGGCGACCAGCATCGCAAGTCCGGCGAACGGCGCCAGGGCCAGCGCCCACGGCCGGGTCAGTGCCCGGGGCAGATCGAGCACCGCAGAGTTCCGTACGGAGGAGAGGAACGGCAGCGTCATCACGGTCACCGCGAAGGGTGTCAGTGCCAGGGTCATCCCGCTGATGACGGCGCCGAGCGCCAGATGCAGCGTGAACCAGCCCGCGGTCCGTACTCTCGCCTGCCGCGTCCTGGCCGGACCGTCGGCGAGCCGCTCCGCGGGGACACCGCACAGGGCGCGGACCGCGGCCACCGACAGCGGTCGGGCGAGCGGGAAGAGACCGGTGACCGCGGCCATCGGCAGGGCGTACGCGAACGCGGTCAGTTGCAGAGGCAGCGAGTTGAAGGCGTTGCCGTCGCGGTTGTACATGCCGACGACCACGGTGCCGACCAGGAAGTACGGCATCAGCAGCGCGCCGCCGATGATCAGGTGCAGCCAGCGCAGCCGGGCCTGCCGGCCGAGGAGCAGGGTCACGCGGACGGCCCGGCGGGCTTCGTCGACGCAGCGCGTTCCGCGAAGAAGTAGGCGCCCAGGGCGGCGACCAGGATCCCGACCAGCATCTGTACAGCGTAGGTGAGTTGCATCCCGGCCGCGGGCCGGTCGGCGATGTCGTCGACCGGGCCCAGCGCGACGATGCACAGATAGCCGCCCCAGCAGCCCAGTGCCCCGGAGCCGCCCCAGGCCAGCGCGAGCGGCACCTTGAGGGCGAGTGCACCGCGGCGGCGGAGGGCGAGCAGCAGGACACCGGCGACGGTGACGGCCGTGAACACCGTGTAGACCGCTTCGAGGGCGTAGAAGTCGCTCGTACGGTCCGCGATCCGGGTCTCGGTCAGACCGGCCGTCGATCCGGTCGCCCAGAGGAGATGGACGGTGCCGGGCACGAGCGCGAGGAGTGAGGCCACGACCGCGACGACCCGCAGCGCCGGTGCGGTCGGGCTCTGTGGCAGGTCGCTCAGTGTGCCCTGCCACAGATGACCCCAGCGGTCCCTGGCGTACAGGACGAACAGGGCGCCGAGGGTCAGGCCCTGGACGATGAAGCCGGTGTAGACGACGCCGAAGACCCACTCGTCGAGGAAGGGGCGCCCGTCCCCGCCGGATCCGGCGGTCGTCCCGCCGAACACCTTCACCAGCAGCTGCAGCGGGAAGCCGGTCATGATCGGAAGCAGCAACCCGGTGGCCACCCACATCGGCACGGTGAGCAGCCAGGCCGGGACCCGCCGCCCCCACGCCTGGGTGAGCAGCAGGGCGAGGACCACGACCGTGCAGTCGAGCAGCACCGACGCACCGTTGGCCACGAGCATCGCGGTGCGGTGGTCGAGCAGCATGCTGTCGGCGGGGACGCCGATGTGACTGCCCGCGATCCAGGCTGCCTTGAGCGAGATGTACGGCAGGCAGGCGGCGATCGCGAGGGTGCGGAGCACGGCGCGCGACCGGCCGGTGGGCGCGGGCGGCGCCGGTGCGGTCCGGGTGGAGGGCGCCGTCGGTGTCTGTGTCATGACATCCACGCTCGCGCCCCCCGTCCGCCCGCACGTCCTGCCCGACGACGATCCGTCTCCGCCGCGCGGCGGAGACGGCCCTCACCCGGTTCTCAGTCCAGCGTGAAGAGCAGTTCGTCGGTCAGCTCGCCGCGGGCGTGCGCGAAGCCCCGGTCCTTGCCCGTGACGGTGAACCCGCACTTCTGGAGCACCCGCACCGAACCGGCGTTGTCGGCCGCCGCCCGGGCGTGCAACGGCCGTTCCGGTACGGCCTCCAGCAGTGCCCGGAGCGCGGCGGTCGCGAGCCCCCGGCCCCAGTGCGGCCGGTCGATCCAGTACGTCACCTGCCGGTCGCCCTCGGACCCGTACACCCCGGCGTTGCCCACCACCTTGCCGTCGGCGAGCACCGTCCTCATCACCACGGTGCGACTGTCCAGGATCCGCGCCCAGTGGGCCTCGAACGCGGGCCGGTCCCCCGGGTCCTCACTGGTGAACGCGGCTGTTCGGACCGACTCCGGATCGGACATGTACGCGAAGAAGAGCGGCAGGTCGCTGTCGCGCACCTCGCGCAGCGTGACCTCGGGCGCGTCCACGGGTCAGAGCCTGCGGGTGGCGAGCGTCAGCCGGTCCCGCGCGTCGAACAGCGCGTCCTTGACCATCTGCTCATGAGCCGGGGTGAGCCGGGCGACCGGAACCGAGCAGCTGATCGCGTCGCGCGCCGGCGTGCGGTACGGGATCGCGACGCCGAAGCAGCGCAGCCCCAGGGTGTTCTCCTCGCGGTCCACCGCGTACCCCTGCTCGCGGATGAGGTGCAGCTCCTCGATCAGCTTCTCGCGGTCGGTGAGGGTGTGCTCGGTCAGTGCGGGCAGTGTCTCCGGCAGCATCTTGCGGACCTGCTCGTCGCTGTGGGTGGCCAGCAGCGCCTTGCCGAGCGAGGTGGAGTGGGCGGGCAGCCGGCGGCCGACGCGGGTGAAGGGGCGCAGATAGTGCTGGGACTGGCGGGTGGCGAGGTAGACCACGTTCGTACCGTCGAGCCGGGCGAGGTGGATGGTCTCCGTGGTGTCGTCGGAGAGCCGGTCGAGCGTCGGGCGGGCGGCCGCGACGACCTCGTCGCCGTCGATGTACGAGGTGCCGACCAGCAGTGCCCGGACGCCGATGCCGTACCGGGTCCCTGTCGCGTCGGTCTCCACCCAGCCCAGCTCGACCAGGGTGCGCAGCAGCATGTAGAGGCTCGACTTGGGGTAGCCGACGGCCTCCTGCACGGCCGCCAGCGAATGCATACCGGGACGCCCGGCGAAGTACTCGAGCAGCTCCACCGTCCGTACCGCGGACTTGACCTGTGCCCCACCTGACTCGGCAACCGACATCGCCCTCGCCCCTTCCAGCCCACTTCTTGCCAACACGGAACGCCCGGAAATAGAGTCCCTACATATTCACGATCAGGAACTCTGTTCAGAATACCGAACAACTTCTGATGTGTGGCAGAGGACCGGAAGGAAACACGGTGGCAACAGCACCAGTCTGGAGCGTCGACCCCCGCACCGGGAACCCGCGTGAGCAGGTTGCCGTGGAGGCTACAGCGGAGGAGGTCGATCGTGCGGTCCGGGCCGCACATGCCGTACGCGACGCGCTCGCCGACCGCACCGTACGTGCCGCATTCCTGCGTACCGCGGCGGATCTGCTCACCGAGGCCGGGGAGCACGTCATCGAGGCCGCCGACGCCGAGACCGCGCTCGGCCCGGCCCGGCTCACCGGTGAACTCGCCCGCACCGCAGCCCAGTTGCGCGCGTTCGCCGAGGTCGTCGACGAGGGCGCCTTCCTCGACATCCACATCGACCACGCGGACGCCACCCGCACCCCGCCGTGGCCCGACCTGCGCCGCTACAAGATCCCGCTCGGCGTCGTCGCCGTCTACGCGGCCAGCAACTTCCCGCTCGCCTTCTCCGTCCCCGGCGGCGACACCGCCAGTGCCCTGGCGGCCGGCTGCCCCGTCGTCGTGAAGGCGCACCCCGACCACCCCGCCACCTCGGAGCTCTGCGCCTCCGTGCTGCGCAGGGCCGCCGCGAAGGTCGGGCTGCCCGAGGACGTACTCATTCTGGTGCACGGATTCGAGGCGGGCGTCGAGCTGGTCAGGCACCCGCTCGTGGCCGCCGCCGGGTTCACCGGCTCCATCCGTGGCGGACGTGCGCTGTTCGACGCCGCGGCCGCCCGGCCGGCCCCGATCCCATTCCACGGCGAGCTCGGCTCCCTCAACCCCGTCGTCGTCACCGAGGCGGCCGCCGCCGAGCGCGGCGAGCAGATCGGTGCCGGGCTGGCGGGCTCGATGACCATGGGCGCGGGCCAGTTCTGCACCAAGCCCGGCTTCGTCCTGGCTCCGGTCGGCGAGACCGGCGACCGGCTGCTGAAGGCGCTGACCGAGGCGGTCAGCGACAGCGAGGCCGCCGTCATGCTCGACCACCGGATGCGGGACGCCTTCGTCGCAGGCGTACGCGAACGGGCCGAACTCCCCGACGTGGACGCCCCGGTCACCCCCGGCGCGGGCGGCGACCACACCGTCTCCGCCGGCTTCCTGACCGTTCCGGCGCAGCTGCTCGCCACCGAAGGGCCGCACGACGCGCTCCTGGAGGAGTGCTTCGGCCCGGTCACCGTCGTCGCCCGCTACGCCTCCGAGGACGAGATCACCGCCGTCCTCTCCCGGCTCCCCGGCAACCTCACCGCCACCCTCCAGATCGCCACGGAGGGCGCCGACGCCGATGCCCCCGGACTCCTCACGGCCCTCACCCCGCTGGCCGGCCGGGTCCTCGTCAACGGCTGGCCGACCGGAGTCGCCGTCGCCCCCGCCCAGCACCACGGCGGTCCCTACCCGGCCACCACCTCCACCTCGACGTCGGTGGGCGCCACCGCGATCGAGCGCTGGCTGCGCCCGGTCAGCTACCAGACGACTCCGGAGGCCCTGCTGCCGCCGGAGCTGCGCGAGGACAACCCGCTGGGCCTGCCGCGCCGCGTCGACGGGCGTCGCGCATGACGGTGAACCTACCCGAACTCCCCTTTGAGCTGCGGCCGTTCGGGCCCGAGGGGCAGTGGGTGTACGAGGGCGGCGCACTGACCGGCCGGGCGGGTGCCCGGCAGGACCGGTTCGTGCCGCCGGGCGGTGACGGCCTCGCATCCGTGAGCGACGCACCGCGTCTGCTCGGCACCGCACCCGAAGGCGACTTCCAGCTGATCGCCCGGGTGAAGGTCGGCTTCGCCGCGGCCTTCGACGCCGGAGTGCTCTACCTCCACGTCGGGGAACGGGAGTGGGCGAAACTCTGCCTGGAGTTCTCCCCGGCCGACCCCACCATCTGCACGGTCGTCACCCGCGGTCACTCCGACGACGCCAACTCCTTCGTCGTGGACGGCGACAGCTTCTGGCTGCGGCTCAGCCGCACCGGCAGCGCCTACGCCTTCCACGCCTCCGCCGACGGGGAGAAGTGGACCTTCATCCGCACCTTCGCCCTCGGCGCCGCAGAGCAGCCGGCAGCCATCGGCTTCCTGGTCCAGTCGCCGACCGGCGAGGGCTGCCGGGCCTCGTTCGACCGGATCGCGTTCCGGCCGTCCGGGCTCGACGACCTGCGCGACGGCAGCTGAACCCTGCCGGGGGCGTTGCGTGGTGCGGGGCCCCTGGGCGGGGCGGGGCGTTGTGTGGTGTGGTGCCCCGGTCCGGGGTGGCCGGTTCCGTCCTCAATCGCCGGACGGGCTCGAGGTGACGGCCTGGCCCCTGGTGGCACGGTCACTTGCCCCGGAGGGGCCCCGCCCGCCCCACCACCCGGCAGGGGCGGGCCCGCCCCGTTTCCATCGCGGCTTGCCCGATGGGCCGTCACGCGTCGGCGATTCGGCAGCCTCTGCTTGTTGTGCAGGAGACAGAAGAGGGCCCCTGGCCGGCGGCGACGCCGGCCAGGGGCTCCTTTACGCGATCAGGCTGTGCTGACCGGCCTACGTCAGCCGTCGTTCTCCGCCGACGGGATGAACGCGCCCGGCACGTCCTGAGGAGCGAAGATCTTCTTCTCGCCCGGGTACGGCTTCTTCCAGTTGTACCGCTCGTACCAGGCCAAGTGGTTCATCTGCGCCGAGGGAGCGTAGTCCGGCACGGCCCGGGAACCGGTCAGCCGCTGCTTCGACTTCCACTGGTCCCACTCGGAGGCGACGTTCTTCATGTCCGCCGGCACCGAGGCCGCCGGCACGGCCTCCGCCTTCGGGTTCTGCGCCGCGGGGGTGTCCAGACCACAGGACGGCGCGCCGTTCTTCACACCGTCGGTCAGCGAAACCCGGTTGGGCAGCGCGGTGAACGGCGTGAAGTCCGGGCTCTGGGTGAACGCCGCAGCCATCGGGCTGGCCGCGGTGTCCTTCTGGTTCATCGGCTGGATCCCGAGGATCTGCTCGATGGTCCGCATCATGTTGATCTGCGAGTAGTAGTGGCTGTCCACCGTGCCGTGCTTGGCCCAGGGGCTGATGATCTGGACCGGGGCGCGGTGGCCGTCGACGTGGTCGGTGCCGGCCTGGGAGTCGTCCTCGACGACGAAGATCGCCGAGTCCTTCCAGTACTTGCTGTGCGAGATCTCGTCAACGATCTTGCCGACGGCGACGTCGTTGTCCGCGACCTGGGCGGCACCGCTCACCGGGCCACCGGTGTGGTCGCTGGAGAGCCAGAACATGTTCAGGTTCGCCGGACCGTTCTTCTGGAAGTCCTTCTTCCAGATCTCGGCGCGGTAGATGTCCGGGACGCTGGTGTCGAACTTCGGGTAGCCGTGCACCGACACGTCGTTGAGCGACGGGATCGGCGAGGTCGAGTTCAGCGGGTAGGCGGTGTCCTGACCGGTGGCCGTCATGTTCTTGGTGTCGCAGTACAGGTTCTGCCAGCTCGCGCCCGACGGCTTGGTCAGGAACTGCTGGAACTCACCGAAGTTGCGGACGGACTTGCCGGCGTCCTGCGCACCGGTCCAGATGAAGCCGGTCTGCTGGTGGCCGAGGGCGTCGTCCTCGGTGTCGTAGCTGCGGGTGTACTCACCGGCGGAGGACTCGGTGTACTCCGGGTTGTCCGACTGCATCAGCCAGTTGTGGCCCTCGGCGGAGTTCGTGCCGATGTCGTACGTGTTGTCGTACAGGCCGAACTGCCTGGCCAGGGCGTGCTGGTTCGGCGTGACGTTCTCGCCGTACTGCGCCAGCGACGGGTCGCCGTTGCCCTCCGGCATGTCACCGAAGACCTGGTCGTAGGTCCGGTTCTCCTTGACGAGCAGGAAGACGTGCTTGATCGTCGAGGGGTCGCCGAGCTTGACCGGGACCGGCACCGGCTTGGCCGGGGAGCCGTCGGACTTCTTGAGCGACTCGCCGTTCCAGCCGTTCTGCTTGAAGACCTTGCCGGTGTAGGACCTGATCACGCTGTCGTCGGGCAGCGTGAACTTCTGCACGCTCGACGTCGTGTCGTGGGTGCCGTGACCGCTGGCCTTGCGGCGCGCGTCGATACCACGGGTGTTGGAGACGTAGACCTGGTCGCCGACGGTGGTGATCTCCGACGGGAAGTAGTCCGTCGGGAGCAGGCCGACGTAGCTCACCGGCTCCTGCGCGGAGGTGTACTTGTAGACCGCGACCGCGTTGGCACGGCCGAGGGTCACCAGCAGGTGACCGTCGTCGGTGAGGGTCACCGCGTCGGGCTCGTAACCCACCGAGGCCTTGGCCCACGGCCGGGTGGCGATGGTCTGGACGACCTTGTCCTTCGCCGTGTCGATGACCGACACGTCGTTGGTCGCGGTGTTGGTGACGAACAGTGCCCCGTTCTTGGCGTACAGGGCGGTCGGGTGCAGACCGACCTCGATGCTGGAGGGGGCGGCGTCCTGGTTCGCCAGGTCGATGACGCTGACCGTGCCACTGGTGGTGGCAGCGGTCTTCTGGTCGGCGAGTACCTGCGTGCCGTACGAGTTGATCGTGGGCTCGCCGGGCTTGGCCGGACGGCCACCCTCGTTGCTGACGTAGAGCTTGTCACCGACGACGATCATGTCGCGCGGGGCGTTGCCCACGGCCCAGCTCTGCTTGATGGTCCCGGTCGCCGCGTCGATGGAGACGACCCGGTTCTGGCCGTTGACCGCGGAGTACACGGTCTTGCCGTCGGCCGAGAACACCGCCTCGCCCACCAGGGCCTTCTTGGAACCCTGAGCCGGGATGGTGACGGTCCTCGGGCTGGAGACGCTGCCGTCCGCGTTCACGGTGAACACGGTGTAGCCGTCCGGCTGGCCCAGCCACAGCTGCTTGCCGTCGGGCGAGTACGTCGGGCCTTCCTGGCCCACGTTGTTGCTGCTGATACGGGGGTTGGACGACGCGGCGTTGCTGACGAGCTGCTGCTTCTTCCAGTTCTTCAGGTCCACGATGGCCAGGGCCGCGCCACCGTCGGTGACCGAGGCGGCCATGTGCGTGCCGTCCGGGCTGACCGAGGACGACATGATCTTGCCCTCGTTGATGACAAGACGGTCGCCGTACGGGGCGATGTACTGGTTGCCGGAGACGACCTGGCCGTCGGCAGTGACCTGACCGACCTGGTCCGTGCCGAACTGGTGGGTCTGCGCGAACGCCGTGCCGGCGACCACGAGAGCGACGGCGGTGGTGCCGGCCGTCAACAGCGGTATCCGGCGGCCGATGAGTCTACCGAGGAGGCTGATCCGAGCTTCCTCAGCGAGCTTGCGGCGGCGAGTCACCTGCATTGAGTGTTATCCCTTCGGGGTGGTGTCGAGCAGCTCGACGTTGCCGTCGAACTGCCACAGCGGGTTCGGTGCGTCACCTTCGGGGGTCCGCACCAGGAAGTAGCCGTTCACTTCCTTCGGTCCATCGCCATCGGCCATGAACCGCCCGTCCGGAGTGACGTCGAGTTGGTAGATGGCCTGTCCTGAGGCCTCGACGCCGGGAAGATGCCAGCTGACGACGCAGCGCCAGTCGTTGCCCGGGCCCTGCGCTGCGACCCTGGTGCTTCCCTTGTTGCACGCCGCCGTGGCCTTCAACTGGGCCTCGGTGACGGCTGGTCGGTTGAGTTGGTCGGTCTGGATGCGGTACAGGTGCGCGAACGCCGTGGCGACCGAGCGCTGCACCTTGTCCTGCTCGATCCCGGAGCCCGTCGCCGAGGTCGTCGCGGCGACGACCGCGAACGACACGGCGGCCACCCCGACGAGCGGCAGGACTCCGACGGTGATCGCGCGGCGGCCCGAACCGTCGTGGGTCGGGTTGGTGAATTCGCGCCGTACGAAGAGCACGTAGGCCAGCGCCGTCGCGACCACGGCCCACACGAGGCTGACAACGATGCCGATCAGCAGCGGGCCGAGCTGCTGCGGGCCGGTGAACAGTCCGTTCCAGGAGATGAAGGCGTAGCTGGGCAGGGCGACCCGGACGGCCACGGGGAGCGGCAGCATCTGGGCGACCGCCATCGCAAGCGAGACGAGTACGGGCACCAGCAGCCCCATCGGGGAGCGTCCCAGAGTGACCGACCCGAGGAAGCCGAGCGCGGCGAGCGCCAGGGTCGGAGCGAGGACGCAGATCCAGGAGAGCAGGACCTGAACGGCGGCGTCCGACGGCGCCAGGAGGTGGCCGTCGAGGCCGACCAGCGGCTGGTTGCCGACCGCAAGGAGGCCGCCGACCGTGCTGGAGACCGCGAGCCCGGCCACGAGCAGCAGCAGGACGGTGAGGCTGGCGGCTGCCTTCGCCACGAAGATCCGCCGAGGCGAGCGGACCGCCACGAGCAGCTGGCGCCAGGTGCCGAGCCGGTCCTCGGAGGCGAACACGTCACCGGCCACGATCGAGGTCAGCAGCGGGAGCGCCCAGGCCCCCGCGAAACCGAGCATCACCAGCGGCCCGGCCCACCCGGAGGCGTGCATCCAGCGCCCGAAGAGGGTGTCCACGGGGAGCGTGGCCTGCTGGCTCACGCCGGCGACGAAGAGGGCGGGAACGATCCAGCAGGCGAGGACCAGCAGGCGGATCCGCCACTGTGAGACGAGTTTGACGAACTCGAAGCGACAGACGCGGGTGACGGGGACGCGAGGGCCCCTGGTCACCTGCCCGTGCTCCTGTTCCTGTTCCCGGCTCGGGGTGAGGGCCGCGGTCATCGGCCGGCCTCCTGCTGTTCGGTGAGGGCGAGGAACGCGGCTTCGAGCGGCGACACCACGGGGGCGAGCTCGCGCACCGCGATGCCCGCGTGCACCAGCCCCGCCACCAGTTCGTCGAGGGCGGGCACCTGCGCGCGCACGACGAGCGTCCGGGCGTCGTGCCGTACGTCGGCGTCGTCGACGACCCGGATCCCGGCCGTGTCGACAGCCAGTCGGCGGGCGGCCTGCGGGTCGGAGGCGAGCAGTCGGTAGTCGAGTTCGCGGTTGTCGGTGCCCAGCTTGCTCAGCGGGCCGGAGAAGACGACGCGTCCGGCGGCGAGGATGGTCACCTCGGAGCACAGCGCCTCGAGGTCGTCCATGTTGTGGCTCGAGAGCACGACGGCGGTCCCGTCGGCCGCGAGCCGGTTGAGGACACCGTGCACGTGCTTCTTGCCCGCCGGGTCGAGGCCGTTGGACGGTTCGTCGAGCACGAGCAGCCGGGGCCTGGTCAGCAGGGCGGCGGCGAGTCCGAGCCGCTGGCGCATGCCGAGGGAGAAGCCGCGGGTGCGGTCGTCGGCGACGCCGGTGAGGCCGACCTCGGCGAGTACGTCGTCGACTTCCGCCGTGCGCGCGTCGTGGCCGCGGAGTGAGGCCAGCGCGGCGAGGTTCTGCCGTGGGGTGAGCGAGGGGTAGAGAGCGGGACTGTCCACGAAGCCGGCGACACCGTCGGGAGCGTCGAGTGCCCGCCCGACCGGTGTGCCCAGGACCTCGAGGCGACCGCTGTCGGCAACCGCGAGCCCCAGCAGGAGGCCGAGCAAGGTCGTCTTCCCGGCGCCGTTCGGTCCGACCAGGCCATGGATCTGCCCCTGCGCCACATCGAGTTCTATGCCGTCGAGCGCGACGACGTCACCGAAACATTTCGTGACACCGCGAGCCCGGATGGCGATGTGTGTGTCCATGAACCCCTTCTTTCGAAACCCTCAGAGACCTTAGGGACGGCGCACAGCGCAGGCAGGGACGGCCAGTTGAATATTCGTGTAATGGGAATCGACCGGCAGGCGCTGCACCGGCGCCTCGCCGGTAGCCGTCACCCGTACCTTTTCGATGCCCGATCGCAGAGCTCACCGGGCCACCGGACACGTGCCGTCGCAGGCATCGCCACCCGTTGGATCGTGATCACGACAGGGCATCGGCAAGTCCCGCGTGCACGAGGCAACCAGCATCGAGCGGCCGGACTTGGGCCACACCTGGATGCACCGAATCCGTACGGACTGCCGTGCCCGCAATCCGGTGCGCCACCGGCACGAAGCGTGCCCGGGACGCACCGTGCAGGCACCGCACCGGTGTCGAAGGCGGCGGTTCGGCAACGCCCCTGATCTCCAGCGGCACTTGCGTGCCCATCGCGAGATCCCGCCCGCAGACGACAGCAGATCACGCCGCCCTCGTGCGGTCCGCCGCACGGGACGGCGCGGCGGGGCGGAGGGGCGCGCGGGGCCGACGCTGCCGGCCGGTGCGGTCGTGGGGGGCGCGGCGCCGATGAACCGGGGTCTGCCTCCGGTCGTGATCACACTCGGCGGAGCGTCCCTTCGCCGGACCAGGAGGAGGACCCGGAGTGAGTTATGTCAAACCTCTCCACACCCGCGTCCGGGAGTGCGGGGCCCGCGGAGCCGTCCTCGACCGGGACATCGACGCGGTGGTTCACGTCGCCATGGTCCCCGGGGGCGGCGCAGGACCGGCCGTGGGCTACCGGGGGAATCAGGGCGTCCGCTCCTGCGTTGTCAAACGGGGCGGAGAGTGACTCCGCGCTGCCCGAGCCGTTCGTACGAGAACACGGAGAGAAGAAGAGACATGCGCGTCGAGATCTGGAGCGACATCGCCTGCCCCTGGTGCTACATCGGGAAGGCCCGCTTCGAGAAGGGCCTGGCGGGGTTCGCCCACCGCGACGAGGTCGAGGTCGTGCACCGGTCCTTCGAGCTCGACCCCACGTACGCCAAGGGCGACACCGTGCAGGTGATCGACATGCTGGCGCAGAAGTACGGGCGCACCCGGGAAGAGGCGAAGGCCATGGAGGCGAATGTCGCGGCCAACGCACAGGCCGAGGGGCTCGGCTACCGCACCGAGGGCCGCGACCACGGCAACACCTTCGACATCCACCGGCTGCTCCACCTGGCCAAGGCTCGCGGCCGCCAGGACGAGCTGCTGAGCCTCGCCTACCGGGCGAACTTCGCCGAGGAGCGGTCCGTCTTCGACGGTGACGTGCTGGTCGAGCTGGCCGTCGAGGCCGGGCTCGACGTCGATGAGGCGCGCGCCGTCCTCGCCGACCCCGAGGCGTACGCCGACGAGGTGCGGGCCGACGAGCGCGAGGCGTCCGAGCTGGGGGCCAACGCGGTGCCGTTCTTCGTGCTCGACCGGCGGTACGGGATCTCCGGCGGCCAGCCCGCCGAGGTGTTCGCGCAGGCGCTGGAGCAGGCGTGGAAGGACCGTCCGCTGACCGCGATCGGCTCGGACGCGGCAGCCTGCGACGCCGACGGGGCGTGCGAGGTCCCGCAGTCCGGCGGACAGGACTGACCCGCTCCACCCCGCCCGGCTGCACACATAAGCATTGCTTGGGGGCACCCCTCAATTCTTCGTGATTGACGATGAGTTGAGGGGCCCTCAGGGTGGGCGTATGGAGATCTCCTCGCTCATCCAGGCGGCAGGCGCCGAGTTTGCGCCCAAGACCACGTATCTCAACACCTCCAGCTGCGGGCTGCTGCCCCGCCGCACCGTCGAGGCAGTGAAGGCGCTCGCCGACGAGAATGCCGCGGGCACCGGTGCGGGTGCGGGCAGCTTCGACGCCGTGGACGCCGCACGGGTCCGGTTCGCCGGGCTCGTCGGCGTCGGCCCCGACCGGGTCGCCACCGGCAGCTCGGTCGCCGTGCATGTCGGTCTGATCGCGGCCTCGCTGGAGCCGGGCGCCGAAGTGCTGGTCCCCGAGGGGGAGTTCAGCTCGGTCGTCGGCCCCTTCGCGACCCGCGGGGATCTGCGGATGCGGTACGTCCCGCTGGACGGCATGGCCGAGGCGGTGCGGCCCACGACCTCGCTGGTCGCCCTCTCCTCCGTGCAGTCCGCCGACGGCCGCCTCGCCGACCTCGACGCGGTCCGGGCGGCGGCCGCCGCGCACGGAGCCCGGGTTCTGCTCGACGCCACCCAGTCCGCGGGCTGGCTGCCGCTGGACGCCGGGGCCTACGACTACACCGTCACGGGCGGCTTCAAGTTCCTGCTCTGCCCGCGCGGTACGTCGTTCCTCACGGTCACCGAGGAGGCGCAGGAGACCCTGCCGCCCCTCTTCGCGAGCTGGGTGGCCGGCGAGGACCGCTGGAACAGCACCTACGGTCCGATCGGCCGGCTCGCCGGTACCGCGCGCCGCTTCGACGAGGCGCCCGCCTTCCTCGCCTACCACGGTGCCGAGCACTCCCTCGCACTGCTGGCCGAGATCGGCATCGACGCCGTACACGCCCACAACACCGCGCTCGCCGCCCGGTTCCGTACCGGGCTGGCCGGGATCGGCCACGAACCGGTGCCCGGCAGGACCGCGATCGTTGCCGTGCCGGGTCTCGGCGGCCGGGAGCCCGCGCTGGCGCGGGCCGGGATCACGGTCTCGGACCGGGCCGGGAATCTACGGGCGGCATTCCACCTCTACAACACGCAGGCCGATGTGGACCGCGCGCTGGAGGTGCTGGCGGGCTGACCGGCCCGGTCCGCTTCCGGTCAGCGGGTATCCGGGCAGCCCTCGGTCCGGTGGCAGAGGTTCTCCTCGACCTTCGCCAGCAGCCGGGCCAGCTCGGTGCGCTCCGCCGCGTCCAGACCGGCGAGCGTGTGCTCCTCCAGAGCTGTCCAGGCGTGCTCCACATCGGAGTGCAGCGCGCAGCTGTCGGCACTGGCCTCGACCAGGACGGCCCGCCGGTCGTCCGGGTCGGGGCAGCGGCGGACGTGGCCGGCCTGTTCGAGCCGCTGGAGCATCTTGGTGACGGTCGACGGGTCGAGGTCGACCGCCTTGATCAGCTCCGACTGGCGCACCGCGCCGGCATCCCACAGATGCATCATCAGGAACTCCTGGCCGGGGTAGAGCCCGGCCGCCCGGAGCGCCTTGCCCGCGGCGATCCGGTGCAGCCGGGCGACCCGTGAGACGGCATGACTGACCGGGCCGCCACGGGCGGCGCTCGGCAGCTCGGTACAGGCGGGGTCGACGGGTTCGGCCTTCATGGGGACTCCTCGGGGCGGTGCTCCGGCCTGGTCCGTGGCCGGTTCCTGCGCTTGCTGCGCACTTTACCTTGGTCGGCCAATCAATGCGTTACAGTGGCGCAGAACCGAAATACTTGGCCGACCATGTAATTTTCTCTGGGGGCTCCCATGACCACCGCATTCGACCCGATCGACCTGTCCGGCACCCGGCTCGCGAACCGCATCGCCATGGCCCCGATGACTCGCAGCCGGGCCGGTGAGGGTGGCACCGCCACCGATCTCACCGTCGAGTACTACGCCCAGCGCGCCTCCGCCGGGCTCATCATCACCGAGGGCATCCAGCCGTCTGCCGTCGGTCAGGGCTACCCCTTCACCCCGGGCCTGCACGGCGCGGAGCAGGTCGCGTCCTGGCGCAAGGTCACCGACGCGGTGCACGCGGCGGGCGGCCGGATCTTCGCCCAGCTCATGCACGCGGGCCGGATCGGCCACCCGGACCTGCTGCCGGACGGGCTCGCCCCCGTCAGCGCCTCCCCGGTCAAGCCCGCCGGACAGCTCTACACCGGCACGGGGCTGGAGGACTTCACCACACCGCGCGAACTGACCGGCGACGAGGTCCGGCAGACCATAGCCGACTTCGCGACGGCCGCCCGCAACGCGGTCGACGCGGGCTTCGACGGGGTCGAGCTGCACGGCGCGAACGGCTACCTCATCCACCAGTTCCTCGCCCCCAACACCAACCTGCGCACCGACGAGTGGGGCGGTTCCGAGCAGGCCCGTATCCGCTTCGCCGTCGAGGTGGTCAAGGCCGTCGCCGGCGAGATCGGTGCGGAGCGCACCGGGCTGCGCATCTCGCCCGGAAACCCGTACAACGACATCGACGAGCCCGCGCCGGACGCGGTCTACACCGCGCTGGTAGGGGAGATCGAACCGCTCGGCCTCGCCTATCTGCACATCCTGGAGGCGGTGGAGATCCGCGAGCTGACCCTCGCGCTGCGCAAGCAGTTCTCCGGCACCTTCGTCATCAACGTGCTGACGGACGGACCGACCGGACCCGACGACCACTCGGTGATCGACGACGGGATCGCCGACATCATCTCGTACGGCGCTCTGTTCATCGCCAACCCGGACCTGCCGGCCCGTCTGAAGGCCGGCGGCCCGTTCAACACCCCTGACCCGTCCACCTTCTTCGGCGGGGACGCCAAGGGCTACGTCGACTATCCGGCACGGGACGCCGCCTAAGGGCTCACGCCGAATCACGGCGGGCAGCACTAGGCAGGGATGACCACCTGGGCCGGGTCGTCCCCACCGATCCGGGCCGGCAGTACCCGTACCGTCTCGTCGCTGATCCGGTCCCGCGGTTCTCACCAGCGAGCGCACCGCGGGCCACCTCGCCGTTCCTGCGGGTGCGGTCCGGGTCGTACGCCTCGACGGCCGAGGCGCCCGGCCCCGTCATCCCGTGCAACGGTCGGAGGGACATCGACGACGTACGGAAAGGCGCACGGACGGCCACCCGGGCGGACGAGGCCGGCGGCGGTGGCAGTCTTCAGGAAGCAGGTGTGTCCAGCGGCGCGCTCCGCCACTTCCACGAGCTGACGCGCTCACGCCCGGGCAGCTCGGCGCGACCGGTGGACCAGAGCAGCACGGTCCACCGGTCGGCGTCGTCCGGGGCGTCCGGGAACAGCCGGGCAAGTACGCGGTCGCACAGATCGGCGGGCGGCGCCCAGGAGATGTCCAGGCCCCGAACGACATCGTGCGTATGCACCAGGGTCTCCACGATCCCCATCGCGGCGAAGCCCTCCGGGTCCGAGATCCCGTACGCGTGGAACGAGCGGACATCCGCCAGGGTCGTCCGTACCATCGCGGTCAGCAGTGCCCCGCTCGCCTCCAGGGTCTGCAGCAGTCCGACCGCACCGGCGTCGGGGTTGGCGAAGATCGCGTTGGCGGGGCCGCCCTTGCGCTCGGCTCCCCAGCGGTACGGCACCTCGCGGTCCAGCGGCGGCTTCTTCGGGCCCAACTGGGCTGCGTACGCGAAGAGATCGTCGTTCAGGTGCTCCACGGTCTCCCAGGAGTCCCACTCCAGTGTCCCGGCGGGTGCCCGCCAGTGGTCCTCCGGAACCTCACGGAGCGCGGCGAGCGAGAGATGGACCGCGGTGGTCACGTCGTCCGCGGTGACCGGCAGCCGGGTCGCGGTCAGCGTGGCCCGTTCCGCGGCGCTGCACTCCACGCAGAACTCATTGCCCTCGGGGTCGGCGAGCGTCGCCCAGCCCCGGCCGTTCGGCTTGCGGTGGTCGCCGACGAGAGTGGCACCGAGGGCGAGCAGTCGCTCGACCTCCTCGTCACGGGTACGGTCCTGCGGTTGGATGTCCAGGTGGACGCGGTTCTTGACGGCCTTGGGCTCGGGTACCGAAATGAACAGCAGTGCGGCGCCGGGGGTCTCGACGAGTGCCTCGGGATCACCGGGCCGGTCCTCGTCGGACAGCTGCGCACCGAGCACCTCGGCCCAGAAACTTCCGAGCTTGTAGGCGTCGGCGCAGTCGATGGTGACGTGTCGTACGAGTGAAGTCATGCCCTCACTCTCGCTGCTGACGGACGACCGGGTCCACTCGATTGTGCCGGTGGGCGGGGACGGCCCGGGCCGTCCC